>JAFRYG010000219.1 GCA_017441205.1 Pseudomonadota bacterium | reverse complement strand
GTCGTTATTGCCGGTATTGTCGTTATTGCCGGTATTGTCGTTATTGCCGGTATTGTCGTTATTGCCGGTATTGTCGTTATTGCCGGTATTGTCGTTATTGCCGGTATTGTCGTTGTTGCCGGTATTGTCGTTGCTGCCGTTTTGATTGACAGAGGTTTCAGATCCACCCTGACCACTATCAGTTGATTTAGAATCGTCGCTGCATCCGGGCAACACTAAAGAAACCAATAAAGCAGCAAGAAACAAAGACTTATCCAATCTCATGATTATTCTCCTCCGGAAACCACTGAACCATTTCAATTTCAGGCATCATGCGGCAGCTTCCCCCTCCCTTGTTTGCCCCACACGATGCATAAAACGATAATCATGCAATTATTTGCATTTATGTGTTGTTTTGTCGCAGGTTAATTTCGTCTTTCCCTCTCCCTCGCAATAATCTTCATTTCCCTGGCAATTGGCGCCATAAGTAAGTTTTGCAGTGCATAGTTTTTTGCCAGAAGCGTTCGTTCTGCACCATCCGGACTTGCATTCACTATCTTTGGAACATTCCCGATCATTGCTCTTTTGGGATTCCTCTACGCATTTTTTGCTCGAAGAGCTGCAGGCATATCCGAATTTGCAGCGATTCGCATCGGGATTGCAGGTATCTCCCAACTCAAGTTTGGGCGCACAGCATTTGGTCTTTTCTGCATTGTTTGTGCATGGTCCAGAATCTGCCTTACACCATCCGGAAGTACATGATGCATCACTGCTGCAGGAATGGCCATCTTCATATTGTACACATTTTCCCACAAGCGGATTGAAGTAATCATATTTTTCGCCATCCCCCAATTCGGGCAACTTACATATTCCGCTCTTGCACTCTTTGGGATTTTGACATGATTCGCCCGGTTCACGTGCAGCAGAAACACAGGTGTAGGTCAATTCAGTATCGCATGTCATAAATACTTTGCATAAATTCTGCAAATCACCGGAGCAGCTTTGACCGCTCTTGGGTTTGAGGACACAGACCAGTCCATTGCCCTCATCACCGCACCGACCACTTGAGCACTCTTCATGTTTGGTACATGGTTCGCTCAAATTGAGCAGACCATGTGTGCGAACGCACTTTTTATCGGTATCACCTGAACCAATGCAATTGTAGCTCTGGCATTCTTTGTGCTCTTTGCATGGGCTATTGTCAGCCAGTTTGGCAGCACAATGTCTGGGGGCATTTTCTGCATCCGAATCAGCCTTGCACCATTCTGAAAGGCAATCCATATCGAATTGGCAAGACTCATCTAAGTCGGCTTTTGCGAAGCCCCAATAGGATGTTTTGCTGCTATCCTGAGCATATACCGTATGTGCTGCACAGCAAATAGAAACAGAACAGAATAAGAACATTATTAATTTATTCATATCCGGTCTCCTTAATTATCAAATCGCTTATCGACGGTCATTTCATTAAGACTGGTGTCTTCCCAGCATTCTTTGTTTTCGCTTTCAGAGGTGCAGGCGATATTGCCTGAGGCTTTGCCATAAACACCTCCGTGAAGCCAAAACAATTTCTTCTTTTTGGCAGTGAAATTTTCCACACGATTATTGATTAAGCGCAGATTTCTAATCTTAGCAATCGAAGCGACTTGATTTTTCACATCTGTCTGATCTGCATTTCGGAAAATGTTGTCTTTGAGGCATAGGCGATCTGCATCGGTGATATAGAGAGTTGTCTTGGGAACGATTTCATTTTCAACAAAGAAGTTGGGGGTTGGCTGAATTTCGGGTTCCGGAATATAATAGTCAATGCCAAAATACGGACAGAATAAATAGTTGCCCCAGCATCCTACACTAAATCCCAAATTTTTAATTTTATTCCGATAGAATAAAAACTGTGTTTCCATGGGGTATACAATAACTGTGTTGTCATTGTGACAAACTCTGTCGCCCTGATCGAAAGTATTATATTCAATATAATTATTTGTACTGTGAAGGAAGATATCCCCTGAATTGTTGGCTTCAAAATAATTGTGATCGATGATATTGTCCTGATTGTTGCGCGATTTCCCATTGGGTTCCATATCAATGCCGCAGGCAGGGGACAGTCCGCCCGTATGATGGATATGGTTATTGGTGATTCGGACTTTGCTGGTTCCTACCAATGCAATGCCATTTCGTGTGGCACGTATATCCGAGTTGGCAACTATGACGTGTTCGAGGACACGCGGCTGATCGTATTTGGAATAATCGAGGATCATGATGCCATCCCCATAGACACTTTCGATCTTGACCCCATTGATATAAACATGATCATGCCATACATCCATGCCGTTACATTCATCTCCGCCATGTTTATTTGCATCTTTCCATGCCTGCCAGTCGTCATCCCACTTTTCGTATGCAGTGAGCTCCTGTTCATAAACCTTTAAACGGCCATTGTATTCATCGTCCGTTTCGCCGCTTTTCTTATTGGGTTTGGAAGGCTTGGAGCAGGATGGTTTCTTTGGAGGCAGACCAATGACATCCCCAATGAGTTTTCCGCCTTCAATATACGTATGGCTTTTCGGTGATATCAGACGACAGTATCCGGAATTAATGGGGTTCTTCTGCAAAATGACATCATCCCCCATGATAAGTGCCATGTGGTCGACCAGGCTGATGCCATTGGCGTTTATCGGATAATGACCAGGTGGTACAACAATGCGAGTATAGCCTGCTTTTGTGTAATCTTTAAATGCCTGGTTAAACCCATTTGTCGTTTCTGTGGCTTTATCGGGATCATACACTTTGGAAATATTATATTTCTCGGTATCAATGGTGACTTCGTAACCAAACTCAGGCAAGTCCGGCAATTCAATCTCAGGATGTTTGGGATATTCCCACTCAGCACAGGTTCCTGGAATGTCTTCCAAAGGAATTAATGCATCTTTTGGGATGACCCTGACCGGACAATCGATTTTGTTGTCACCATCCATATCCTTGTCTGCAAAGTTGCAGCCACATTCTCCCGGTTCTGTCTTGCCAACTGGTGAATCCACGCATTTGCCATCCTCGACCTCGCCTTGAGTTGGTATCTCTGACTCAGGTGGAGTATAGGTGCCCGGTGTTTCGGGATTGGTGCCCAGTGTTTCGGGATTGGTGCCCGGTGTTTCGGGATTGGTGCCCGGTGTTTCGGGATTGGTGCCCGGTGTTTCGGGATTGGTGCCCGGTGTTTCGGGATTGGTGCCCGGCGTTTCGGGATTCGTACCTGGATCTGGCGTTTTACCTTCATTGCTGCTGTCGTCTGAGCATGAAACTAGCGTTGCTGACAGAAATAAGTAAATGAATAGTTTTTTTCGCATTTTTTCTCCAAATGTTGTTCAAGAAAGAAGCTTTCTGTTTGCCAACTATTTTGTAGGAAAGGTTTGCTTCATGAGGGAGTTGCCTCTTTTAAGTAGTACAATTAAATTTTGTATTATCATATATCCGTGTGAGCTTGTTAAAACATCTGAACAATTGGCCCCTTTCCCCCATCCCCTTTCCCCAATGGGGCAAGGGGAGTAGTTTTTACAACACAGTTTGGTCGCACCAGACAATTATTCAGAGATTCCTTAAGGTTTTTTGTAGGACAAAAAAACTGTGATCGGTATAATTTTGTATTCATAATTGATCTGTTTATACTCGGATGATTCAAAAATAAAGATTATTCTGCACAATCTGTATTTGTAGAGTTACAATACTTTGTTGGACATTGCACTGGTTCAGCAGACCACATCCCTTTACTGCATGTATATTTAAAAGCATAACGTGGATTTGATTGACATTTTGTTGTGCCATTAAGACATTCGCCACAATCCCCTTGTATCTCCGTAGATTTGTCGCACGATGTAATCGGCGAAGTATTATCGGATGGTGTTTCACGGCAGAAATTATACGTTTCAATACCAAATTCACAAATTTTACCCCGATACCCCTGTTGAGTATCTTTTAAAGTTGCACAAGGATCTGGCCCTGACTTCGAAATATTATCACTGCAAGTTCCACAAGTTTTTTGATCTTCTAAACATTCATAATTATTTTCACATACAAATGAATTATTTATCGTATTATCTCGATAGCCACCATCGTTAATACATTTAATAGTTAAATGCCCTCTTGATTTAGTATTGCCTACCATCTCAGGCTTAGGAGAGTCAACGTATACCTCTGTTTTACAGTTATCAATAAGGCAATGCATGCAATTCCCTTCGTCATCTGCACATACCTTATACTTATCATTGCACCGTGTACCCTTAGACCAATTGCCATTTTCACAAACCTGCACCAATCCCTGATTAAATTTCGTATTATCTTTTATACAACGATAATAATCCCCATCTTTTTGACAAGTATTCGATACATCTTTAATATAATGATGGTTTTTTGTACAAATGCCAGAAGACTCAATATTATCTGTACTGATATCACCATATATATTTCTGTCGCATTTAAAATTCAGAATTCCCTCGTTGTTTGGCAAATTCAAGCAATAATCCAATTTATCCAAACATTCAAAATTGCTTTTGCAACCCTTCTTGTTATCATCACATGCCATGCAATAGGTCGTTATTTTCCACTCTCCTTTATAACATCGCTTTACGACAGAGATGCCATTTGAATCTTTTTCGCATGTTGTATCGTTTTCTTTACATTCATTACATGAAGATTCATCCTTACAGCCAAATTCGCATGGGATGGTGTTATCATTATCCCAATTGTTATTATTGCTGCAGTGGTAGAGTTTGGAATCTCTGCATGTTTGGGTACCCAATTCACACTCTTTTGCACATACAGAACCACTGCACCTTAGATTACCAAATGTTCCTTTGCATGTTGTGCCTGTACTCCAATTCCCTTCCTGATTACAGGTGTAATATGTTCCTACGCCATTTGGATCGGTGCAGCTTGTTTCACCAGATTCGCAAAAGTCGCACTTTGAATTGTCCTTGCATTTACCTGGGGTAGTTCCTTGGCCAGAACAAGGTTCCGGATTGCGATACACTCCATCCGTACAAGTATAGAGTTGATTCTGCAGACATCCATTCTCGCCATTCATGCAACAATATTTTGAACCATTCTCACATGATTCAGGGCATAAATCAGTATCTGTGTTGCATTTTGTATCTTCTCCCCAAACTGTTTTACAAAGCTTTTTATGGGTTTTGTCCCATTCCCCTTCGATACAGGTATATTCCGCTCCGGAACTGCCTTCATCCACACAAGAGACTTCCCCATCCGTACATCTTCCTTCACATTTTGTGTCATTCTTGCATGTTGAACTCTTTCCCCAGGAATCTGTACATTGATGATCAATTTCGTACTTACCCTGATCGTTGCATTTTTCTATATTTCCATTTTTACACCTGATTGTTCCTTCCTTGCAGTTTGGGCAATAAGATGGGTTATCCGGATCGCATGGGACACGATTGTTTTGAGCATTATCCACACATTCAGTGGTTTCCCAAATACCCTGTTCATTGCAATAATATTCTGTGCCTGCATCATTGCCAGAAGAGTCTTTGATATTCTTACACTGTCTGTCTCCCGGTGTGCATAATGACGGACATTCCTTGTTACTGGCACATCCTGTGTCTTTTCCGGTATTTGCGTCTTTGCACGTAATCCCATCGTCTACCTTAAATGCGCCACCGACACACGTATACAGATGTCCGATACCGTTATTGTCATCCTCACATGCTTTTTCTCCTTCTTCACATCCCTCAGGGCATTTACCTCTATTATCATCCTCGATTTCACATTGCGTAATATTGCCCTTCCTATCCTTACAGACGGTGATTTCAGACCACTCTTTATTAATGCATTCTGAATACTGCCCTTCTCCCTGAGTGTTATTCTCACATCTCACTTGTCCATCCACACATGGAGGGGGCGATTCCAGAGAACATCCGGTACACACAAGGGCACTGACACCCATCGTAAAAAATAAGGTGTTAAGTAAAACTGTGGCTGTTTTCATGGCAATATCCTTAAGCAAGAGCTGAATGCTGTAATATGAATGGCAATGATAACGGGGGGCGGAAGCTGAGTTATCAGCTCATTTTAAAATGTCTCTGTGAATCTACCGGGGAAATATTCATCTTCCTTCATTTCGTTTAGTGCAGTGATCTCTTTGCAGACTTCTTTGCCGGAATCATCCAGCGTGCATAAAACATTTCCTGATGCGATGCCTTTTACAGAATTCTTGGGGATTGCAATTTCTCTTTTGCCCTGAACGGGATTGTCGCTGAATTTTTCTATCCGGTTGTCGAGCAGACGCAGATTTGGGACACCACCGACCGAAATTACACCCTCATGGCTCACGTTGCCCTTGATGCACATATAATTGTATCTGTTCAGGACGATGCGCTGCGCCGGAAAATCGTTTTCAACCACAAAAGTTTTGACATTGTTGTCTTCTTCCCTGCTGCCATACGTGCAGGTCAGCTGGCCGGAACATCCGCCGCTCGGAGCAGGTTTTGCAAAATAATTCCGATATAAAATAAAAGAATTTTTCGACCATGGAACGAATTCTGCATCACCGTGTCTGTCCAAATCTCCAATCGAAAATGAATTGTATTCAATAAATGTCGTGTCTGCGACTTTGGATGACAATACGAGATCGCCGTTCCTGTTGTCATTAAAAGTATTATGGTCAATTATAACTCTTTCATTTGTGCCGCATTCCAGATCAATGCCGAACTGTGGTGCTGCACCGTGGGTATGGTGAATATGATTATTGGAAATTCGGATACCATTTCCACAAGGAGCCAAACCGTTTCGATAAGCTTCGTCGATCTCGCAGTTTGCAATGATGAGATCTTCATTCGTAGAGTGGTTCTTACTCTTATAGATCATGATTCCGTCACCGTGAACGGACTTGATGTGCAGACCATTAATGAAAATTCGTTGATCGTTGGATCCCTGGATGCCACCGCATTCTTCATCGGTATTTGTGGCTCCGGTGTTTTTGTTTGTCGTGTTGGTGTGCTGGAATCGTTCGCCTATGAGGTTACCTCCCTCGATGTAGACGTCGTGAACACCGGAAATGGTAATCAGTCCACAATCCCAGCGCGAAACCGGTATCATTTGGAGAATGACGTCTTTGCTCATGATGAGAGCCATTTCGCTGACTACGGCAATGCCCTGGCTTGTGAGCGGATAATGTCCGGGCGGGATCACAATTCGTGTAAATCCCTGTTCTTTATAATCTTTGATGGCTTTATTGAGGCCCTTCGTAGTGGCTTCTGCAACTTCTTTATCCTCTGTATAAGTACGCGATATGCCATAGGCATCCGTATCGATGGTCACTTCCAGACCAAATTCAGGCAGTTTGGGGTATTGGACGATATGGTGTTTGGGGTATTCCCAGCCGCCGCAATCCCCTGGAATTTCCTCGAGTTTGGGTAAGATATTCTGGGGCATGACCCGTACCGGGCAATAGATTTTTCCGCCAATTTCTGTGTCCTCAAACTGACAGCCGCATTCACCTGGCATTTCCTTGAGGGATGTGTCTTTACACTGACCGCTGTTGTTTACCTCTGCCGATGGCAGGTTATCGTGATTTTCGAGGTCGATGTTTCCAATATTATCGTCAGTTCCATGTTTTGCCCCGGAACTATCGTCTGAACAGGATAGCAGCACTAAAGCCCCGATGGCGATCATGTATAAGGATAAGGATTTCATAAGGAGTTCCTTTGGGAAGCGTGTCTTTTATGCAGAAGTATGAGATTTGTGAAAATGCATTTTTAAGGAAGCATGCGCGGCGTATGAAATAGCCGCGCGGGTGCACGTATTGAGCCGCAGTGGTGGTCACGCGTGACCGGCACAAGGCGAAATAGTGCGCCCAACAAAAAGATCAATTTACTTTTTTTTCGGCACAACATTTATGTTGCGTGGGTTCGTCGGTACATTTTACGGAATTGTTTTCTACACAATTGTTCGAGGCGCAGTAACTGTTTCCGGCACAGGAATGTCCGACGGCAAATTTGGGATCTTCGGTGTGTCCGTAGACAATTTCTTTCCATACGATACCGCTGCCCGCTGGCCATTCGAGTCCATCGGCCTTGGGGCCTGCATCATCTTTGGAATCGGGCTTTTTGTCGGCATACAGCATCAGAATCGTATGTGCAGCCACATCTTTGTCAGCAAATTTGGAACTGACTTCGATGTTGCCTTTGTGGTTCATAATAAGAAGGCCAAGATTCGGGTTATCAGAGAATGTCGTGCCTTCTTTGTTATTTTCATCGAAACCAATTTTTTCTATCTTTTGGATTCTTACGGTTGTTACTCCTGCGCCGGCAAAAGCCTCAGAGTCAATGCGCGTTGCGCCCAATCTGATGGAGGACAGACTATCGCATCCCGAGAAAGTTCCACGGGAAATCGTCTTTGCCTCGGGGATTCTCAGTTTGTTATCAGTACTGATCAATTTTTTGCAATTTTTGAACATATTAATGGAGGTTGCAGTCAGCTTGGGCATATAGATTTCGGTTAGATTTTCTGCATCTGCGAAAGTCATCCCCTCGCTGCCGGGAGCCGTGTTTACGGTGGTTAATACATCCATCCATATCGACTTTAGCCCGACGCCATGGAATGCGTAGTCATCGAGAGTTTCGATGATTTTCGAACGGAATTTGCCGCTGTCGTCGCTTCCGACAATGCCCGAACAGCCGTCAAAGACATGCTTGCCGATGGTTTTAAGATCCGGTATTCGGCTCAAATCATCGAGATGTTTCATTTGGCAGAGCAGATCGTCGTGCTGTGTCAATTTCGTGATTTGATCGACTTCTTCCAAGCCCAATAATGCATCATGGTTTTTATCGAAATACTTAATCAGATACTGTTTGAAGGGTTCCTGATTGAGTTTTAGATAACATCCGGCATTTTCGCATACATGGTACTTTTCGGTACACGAACGGTAGCCTGTACAATTGCTGGATGCGCCGCAATACATTTTATTTGTGCCGGGATTGATGCACATGCCGTCGCAGACGACCAGGCCTTCTGAACATGAGATCGAGGATATGGTGCCTATTTTGGTGCAGCTGCCATGAGTGCATTCCTCATCGGAATTGCATTTGACATAATTTTCACAATTCGAATCGGCACCACAGTAATCATGATCAGTCTGAGGATCGATGCATTTGTTGCCGTCACACATGACTGCAGCATTGCCATAACACATAAAGGGCAGTTTATGGAGGTCACCGGACAGGTTTTCCGCATTTGGATCATCCGTCGGATTATCTGTAGGATTATCTGTCGGATTGTCCGTCGGATTGTCCGTCGGATTGTCTGCCGGATTGTCCATTGGATCACCTGTTTCATGTGAAGGAGTAACCGCATTTGGTCCCGAATCATGATTTTCGGTGGTTTCATTGGAATCAGAATCGCTATCGCCGCATGAAATCAGCATAACAGATGCAGATAATAGAGCTGCGAGCAGGGATAGGTTGGTTTTCATGAACGAGCTCCTTAAGAATCCAAAACTATTCGAATGTAATACTGCCCCATTTGAGGTTTGATCCAGCCGGCCAGGTTTTTCCGTCATCACCAACTTTAGGATTGCCGGTTCCATTGGCTTTTTTGTCAGCATTCAGTACCAGGTGGCACTTATCGATAAATTTTACAGCGGCAAATGCGTTGTCTACTGTAATTTTGCCAGGAGTTGTAATGCGGAGTTCTTCAATATGATTGATGACACTGAGTGCATCCTTCTCCAAAGTGGTGACTTTTGGAAAATCATATTTAAGTATCCATGCATACTGGAATGCTCCAGTCTTGATTGTTTCAACATTCGGGCCTTTAAATTCAGCGAGATGCGAATCAGCAGCAAAACTGCCAAATGCATGGTCTTCAATTATCTTGAGTTTTGGGAAATTAACACTCGTCACACCTTTGGCTTCAAAAAACAGATAATCTCTCGCCTTTTCCAGAGCCGGCATATTTATTGTTTTAATCGGAGTTCTGATAAACGCCTCAGCTCCGATATAATGATCGTCATGAATGTCAAAACCAGTACCTTTGATTTTGGTTAAAGTAACACTATTAATTTTTGAACTCGAAAAAACTTTTTCGCCTATTCTCAATACAGAATCTGAATAAAGATCTCCCTTGACGTTTGAATTTTTAAAAGCAGCATCCCCGATTAAAGCCAAATTCTTGAATTGTTTTATATCATCAAGGGTAGATATGGGCTTATACGTTTTACTGCAGGCAGCGCCATCCATACCACAAAACCGGAATGCAGGTATGGAAGTCACAGCATCCGCTTCGTCCGGTGTAATACAATTATTCTTGTTCTTATCATACGTAGTCATAATGAATTGTTTAAAGATATTATCTTTAAATGACATACATTCAATACAATTACCTTTAAAACAGAATGATTCCCCCTCACATTTTTTTGCATTGGAGCAATCCGTCAGAGCACCGCAATAATCATCATTAAAATTGGGATCAATGCATTCATCACCGCATCTTGCAGGCGCATTGGCCGGGCATGCGGATGAAGATGTTGATACACAAATGCCTCCAACGCAGCTCTTGCCGTCTGTACATGTCGTGTATTTGGAACAGTCTGCATTGGCGCCACAGAATTCTTTGTCAGCTTTTGGATTGATGCAATTTCCTTTACACAATACAGAACGATTGCCGGAACAAGTGATTGGAGATGATCCCGGCGTGCATTTACCACTGACGCAGTTTTCATCATCCTTACAACGAGTTGATACGGAGCAATCAGCATTTGCGCCGCAATAATCGTGATCATTATTCGGATTAATGCAATATCCGTCACATAATACTGACCTCTCACCTTTACATTCAGGATTTTGTGGTGAATTCGGAGTACAGACGCCACTGATACAGGATTCTGACTCTTCGCATGGCGTAAAGGATGAACAATCAGCATTGGCACCACAATAATCGTGATCGTTTTCAGGATTAATGCAGTTCCCTTCACATCTCACCGTCTTATCCCCGCTGCATGCAGGCTGTTCCTCTGATTTGGGGGTGCAGATGCCTTCCACACAATTCTCACTGGCCTTACAAACATCAAATGCTGAACAATCATCGTTCGCACCGCAAAACGCTTCGTCAGTTTTTGGATTAATGCAGTTCCCCTGACACAGTACAGAACGTTCGCCAGAGCAAGTTATCTCTGCAGATGCTTTTGACGTACATATACCATCGACGCAGTTTTCATCATCATGACAGCGAGTCGATACAGAACAGTCCTCATTGGCTCCGCAGAAATCCTTGCTTGTTTTGGGATTAATGCAGGTTCCATTGCATAATACGGAATTGCCGCCGGAACATTTCGTCGTTTGGGAACCGTTTGATATACAGTTTCCGTCGACACAGGATTCATCTACATTGCATTCATTATAATTTTGGCAGGTTGCATCTGCGCCACAATAAAATTTGCTCGATTTGGGATCTATGCAGGTACCGTAACAATTGACAAAGCTTTCATCCGAACATGAATCCGTTTTACCAGACTCAGTCCCCGAATCATCTGAACAGGCCGAAAATAAACATGTCATCAGAATAACCGGGAATAATTGTTTCTTGAGCATGATGCCTCCTGATATTGAATTCTGTTGGAATGATGCCCCCAACATTATGTTTGGTTTAGCATAAAGCGTTGAAATTCCCACTTAAATGTTTTCCTTGACGGATTTTGTAAATGGTGCATTTAAGGTCAACCATACCGACACCCTTGCCGACGTTATTACCACTGCTCTGATTGGTATTTTATCGTCGTTATCGCTGCCACAGCCAATCATCGGGGCAGTACCAGGTACCGGCAAAAGAGCCAAAGCAAAGTGTGATGTTTTCAACACTATCTCCAAATTAACCAAACGAACACACGCAAAAAAAGGAAAAACCTCTTTTGCATCATTTTGTATCTATAGTCCGTTTGGACAAAAAATCAAGCGTTGAGCAATAAAATCTCACAGAAATTGGCAATTTTATGCAGGGACATCAACTTGTTTCAGGATAGACAGACTTCGCACAGCACGAGCTGTATATATATTTTTTATGTGTATGGGGGCGGCTATCTGCGATACACCGCCCCGCGCCCGCTATTGCCTGCAGAGCCGTGTCACAGCACAGCTCTGCAGACAATACGCGGACACATGCTTTTTAGGCTTCGCATGCTCCGGAGTATGAATTATGATTTCTTCATCATATTTTAGCTTATGTTTAATAAAATCCGCATGCAATCAATAAATGCGTACAATCCTGCGTTTGCGGACAACAGACAATGGTTATTCGTCGCATATTCGCAGTGCGGACAGCAGCAAACAAAAAGACGTATTGAGCCATGTTAACGCTTATGCCCTGCGTGGCCGCCCGCATGGCGAGATAGCCTGAACGGTCGCCGTACAGGACGCATTCCCAACAAGCTGCCCATCAAAATAGTCTAAAATATACTATCTGCCATGCATGAATATAAGATGTTGCAGCCATCTCTCATTCTTTTGATTCTATAGGACTGAATGTAATTGGGACTTTTACGTCAGCATTCTTCCCATCTTTTGGCGCAGGAAATCTCCAGTATCGAATGGAATCGGTAATACATTGTTCACGTTTTTATTATTTAACGTTGACTCGACGATCGATACTTTTTCTACTTCGCCCTTTGGATTGATTGTCAATTGAACAACCACACGTCCGCTTATATTCTTTGTTTTTTTAAGTTCCCTTTCATAACAGGCACGCACCTCACCCAAATGAATCCGGATTATTTTTTGAATCAAATGTTTGTCTGCGCTGTTTGTCACTTTCAGAGTTCCCATCTTCACTGTTGTATTCTGAGAACTTGGCAATCCGGGCAGTTTTTTTCCGAATTATTATGATGGCCAAAAGGGCGTATCGGCATCGCCGATAGCCCGAAACGGCTGCCGTATTGGGCACCTGCCCAATAGGCGGCCCCCCAAACAAAACCGCATTTATATGGCATATTTTGCAAAAAATTGGTAAAAGCGGCGCGGATTTGGGGTGTCCCTGAATCCAGGAGGAGTTATGGCAGACGAACAACAACCGCATGGCGCGATTTGCGAGGTTTGCGGACAGGACATGCTGAACAGCAAGGGCTGTCTCGCAACCATCATCATCGACGGCGTGGAATATCAACGAATTCCAATGGGTGCCGATGACGATTTTTATGGCGGCGAGGAAATGGCGGATGTCAAGCGCTGCGGCGATTGTGCGGCCTGGCGCGGACATTGTCATCACTGGGGATGCGACTGCGAAAGATGCCCAATCTGCGGCGGGCAACTGCTGAGCTGCGACTGTGGCGAGGAATTCGAGTTTAAATAAACCGGTTGGGCAAATCGCCCTTTTATAAAGGATAATATAATGTCGAAATCGTTAGTATTTGAGCTGGGTTGCGAGGATTTACCCGCGCTTCAGATTGGCATGGCCATCGACGCATTGAAGGATGGCTTTATTTCGCGCTGCAAAGACGCAAGAATTGAACTAGGCGAAGTGAAAGCCTACGCATCGCCGCGCAGACTCGCGCTTTTGGTCGATAGCGTTGCCGAACGCCAGAGCGACCTCGAGACCCTCAAAGTCGGCCCCGCCGTTGCCGCATGCAAGACGCCCGATGGCCACTGGACGCCTGCCGCAATCGGTTTCCTGAAGGGACTGAATGCCAGCGAAGGCCAGATCGAAGAAGTCACGCAGGAGCGCAAAAAAGGCAAACCGATGCAGTACATCGCCGTCAAGGTTTGCGAAAAAGGCGACGATTCGAACAAGCTTCTCCCCAAAATCCTCGAAGACACGCTCGCCAATATTCACTGGGGCAAGCCGATGCGCTGGTCCGACGAGCCGACGCTGTTTGCGCGCCCGGTGCACTGGATTCTGTGCCGTCTGGGCGATGAGATTCTGCCCGTCGAATTTGCAGGCGTCAAAGCGGGTTCGCTGACTTACGGCCACCGCTTTATGGCTCCGGCCGCCATCGAGGTCAAATCGCCGGCCGAATACGTCTCGAAACTGCGCGATGCCAAGGTTTTGGTCGATACCGATGAACGCCGCGCCAAAGTGATGGAAGAAGCACTCGCCGCTGCCAAATCGGTCGGCGGCCACCTCGTCGAAAACCCCGAATTGCTCGAAGAAGTCGTCGAAATCCTCGAATGGCCGGTCGGCATCGTCGGCGCTTTTGACCCCGCATTCCTCAAGATTCCGCACGAAGTCATCATCACGAGCATGGTCACGAATCAGCGCTATTTCAGCGTCGTCGACGACAACGGCAACCTGATGCCGAACTTTGTCACGCTGTCGAACACCGAAGTTTACGACCGCAAAGTCGTCGCGCGCGGCAACGAACGCGTCCTCGTCGCACGCCTTAAAGACGCCGAATTCTTCTATGCCGAAGACCGCAAACACAACCTCGAATACTACAACGAAAAACTCACGCACATGCGCTATATCGAAGGCATGGGCTCGACATTCGACAAAGTCCTGCGCGACGAAAAACTCTCGCAGACCGTGGCCGACCTCTGGAACGGCGACGTGAACAAAGAAAACGTCCGCCTGACCGCGCATTTCTGCAAAGCCGACCTCGCGACGAACGTCGTCTATGAATTCCCCGAAGTCGAAGGCATGATGGGCGATTACTACGGCCGCGAAGAAGGCCTGCCCGCCGAAGTCTGCACGGGCATTCGCGAAACCTACAGCCCGCGCCAGGCTGGTGCACCCGTCGCCACAACGCTGACCGGTGCCATCGCCGGCATCGCCGACAAAGTTGATACGATCACGGCATTGTTTGCGCTCGGCCGCATCCCGACCGGTGCTGCCGATCCGTTCGCACTGCGCCGCGCCGCCAACGGCATCATGCGCACATTGCTCGAACACCACCAGACAATGGACCTCGAACCCGTCGTCAAAGCCGCCATCGCCTGCGTCCGCGAAACCGAAGCACGCCTCGGCGAAAAGCCCAAAACTGCCGACGATTCTGCACTCTGCGTTCAAATCATCGACTTCATGAAAACGCGCCTGCGCTTCATGCTCCTCGAAAATCACGCCGCCGAAGTCGTCGATTCCGTCCTCGCCGTCTCGCCGCTCGCCGATGTGCCCTCGATCGTTGGCCGCGTCGAAACCCTCTCGCGCCATCGCGCCAGCGAGATGTTCGAAAGCCTCGCCACGACATTCAAGCGTGTGGCGAATATCGTACGCCAGGCCAACGTCAAGACCGGTGATGTCGACACCAAGCTGTTCGAGGATAAATCCGAAAACGCATTCTACGATGCAATCACGAGCGTTTCTGCGGCTTACCGCGACGCCATGAGCGCCAAGGATTACGATTCGGCCCTGTCCAAGCTCGAGACGCTCCGCGCCCCCGCCGATGCCTTCTTCGACGCCGTCCTCGTCAACGCCGATAACGAAGCCGTCCGCCTTAACCGCCTGGCTTTGCTCACGAGCGTCCAGGGATTGTTCGATGTCTTCTGCGATGTAAGAAAGCTGTAGGATAGATAGATGTATCAGAGACGTGCGAACCGCACGTCTTTACTTTGATATTTGCATATTTTTTTGCGATGGCTATCGGGGCGAACGCCCGATACGCCACACGCGCCGTCCCTATTGCCTGTCGGCAATACGGGCCGGCCACTGCCGCTATTCGCAAGCGAATACGCGGCGGTTTGCTGGGGTCGTTGAAGGAGATAATATGGATACGAATGATCTTGATGTTATCGTTGGCCTGTCAGATGATGAACTTACAGAAAGATTTAAGGCCTCAATTCGCATTGATGAAGAAATACGTCGTATCAAGGGATTACCCAGCGCTAAATATGATGTGGCTAAGAAACAAGCATATTTAGAGTATCCTGATGGCAGAATTGAATATGTTGAGCGATAAAAGTATTAGACCTGAAATCATTGTTTTTGCTGGTCCCAATGGAAGCGGAAAGACAACAATAACAAAGATGGCTCGGACTGTAGGAAAATATATTAACGCAGATAATATAAAAAGTGCCATGCAGCTGCACAAATAGCTGAAAATCTTAGAACTACTGCAATTAATAATCATGATGATTTTACATTTGAGACAGTTCTTTCAACAGACAGAAATCTTAAACTTTTACAACATGCCAAAAATGAAGGATACTTTATAAGAGGAATATATGTTCTAACGTCAGATCCGCTTGTAAACATAGCAAGGATCAATGCAAGAGTTGCACTGGGCGGACATGATGTCCCTAAAGATAAAGTGTTTCAGCGGTATGATCGTGCATTGAAGCTTATTCCGCAATTAGTTGAAATATGTGATGTTCTACATATTTACGATAACACCCTGGAACCATTTCGAATTTTTAAAAAGCGTAAAAGCGTATATTTTCGTTGGTGCAATCAATTTTGGAATGAACAGGCAATTGAAAAATTAACTGGCATCACAAGTTTTTCAGAATATAAACAATAAATCGGCCGTAATTCGTGTTATTGTTATGAAATCAGAAGGCATCTTCGCAGAATGTTGATTAATATAATAAGGACCTAACCCATGAAAATCCAAAACCACATATTTTTAACCATCCTCGCGGCATCCTGCAGCCTCTTTTGTGCTTCGTGCAATTGCAATGACTGTCCTCCGCCGCCGCAGTGTCCGCCTCAAACGAATGATTCAGCAGCGGCTGCAGCAGCCAGCACTCCAGTTGCAGCTACAAAATCATCCGATGGCGCACCATCCGCAGAGACCACAGCAAAAGCATTAGACGGCAATTCCCAGGCAAATCCTTTGGCATCACCCGATGCAGCAGCAGGTGCAAATGCGAATAAGCCTATCCCGCCAGAAACTCAAGCGGCGAAGGAGGAAGCCGAGAATGATTCGGAGGAAGAGGAAGATGAGGAGGTGGAAGAGGAGGAAGAAGCGTGTGAAGAGCCCGAAGAAGAGGGGTTTGACCCAAACCTACGAAATGAGTTGGCAGAATTCAGTCGCAGGCATGAAGTTCAGGGTGATTTGAGTGAAACAAAATGGGCCGATTTGGAGCCGTCATTGCCTGTTTCTGTACTCAAGGTTGCTCCGGATCAGGATGTTATCAAAAAACTCAATGCGATGTTTGAATATAATTGTTCTTTTGACCTTGATGGGCAAGGTAATGCGTTAGCCAAAACATCTGAAGATGGGGCTTCTGTACAGCTCATTTTTTGTTCACAGAAAGATCGACGTACTTTTGTTATGGGTAAAGTATTTGATGATGAAGAAAGAAAGTACATTGAAAAAAAGAAAGAAGCTCCTCGTGGATTTTATCTTGGTGCCGGTGAAATGACTGGTGATGACAAAGAAATATGCCAGACACTAAAAGCGGATGCAGCTTATGTGAGTCTGGTTAGTCCCAAAGACCATTATACGAGAGTATATGAGATTGATATATCGACTCTCGAATTTGGATATGCCTTTGGTGGTTGCGTCTCCGAGAGCGAAAGTGGTTCGCTATCCTTGATTGATGTTGAATCCAGACCATTTATGGATACAACCGGACTGTATGTTAGAACACTCGAATCACATCACCATGGTGTAGAACATGCGGGTGATTCATCCGATGATAGTGATGCATCCTATACGACATGGCTATTTGCAGGTGACAATCATCGTTTGGTCACCAGTTGGGAGGATACCAGCTATTCCTATGTGAAGGCGTATGAGCAACACGGAAGATGTACGCGTCATTCGTTGTCCGAGACGTATAAAGAAAGCTATATGTACTATGAAGCTGGTGAATTTAAGCAGATTGAATCATTGTCTGCAAGTGATAATAGTGAATTGATAAAACTGCTTTTGGGGCGACCGTAATTTGTATTATTGTTATGAAACCAGAATGTATTTTCACAGGAGCTTGAGGTTTTATGGAATTTATAAAAAAACACCCGCACCTATTATTCCCTGGAATTACGCTTATCCTGTTCCTGATTCTGTTTACGATTCTGGCATTTGGCATTCGCGATACGCGTCTGACCTGGTTTTTGGAATGTGCTCCGGCAATCATTGCACTTCCGATCCTGATTTTTACCTACAAAAGATTCCCACTCTCCAATTTTCTGTATGGCTTGATATTCATACACATGCTGATTCTCGTGTATGGCGGGCATTATTCGTATGCCAATGCACCATTGGGAGAGTGGATGTCGGAATGGTTTGGGTGGTCGAGAAACAATTACGATAAGATTGGACATTTTATGCAGGGATTTGGTCCTGCGCTCTATGCCCGCGAAATCATGCTGAGAACTTCGCCATTAAAAGACGGCAAATGGGTAAATTTCAATTGTTTCAGTATCGCGATGATGGTTTCGGCCATTTATGAAATCATCGAATGGCTCGCATCGCTGTCGAATCCCGAAGATACCGAGGCATTTCTGGGCACTCAGGGCTATATCTGGGATACACAGACGGATATGTTTATGTGCATGATTGGATCCATTCTGGCCCTCGTTCTATTCAGAAAACTGCACGATAAATCTATGAACAAGGTATTGGCATGGTTTGATGCAAAACCAGCAGAACCGTCCGATGTGAAGCCCGATGGGGCTTCTGGCGAGTAGCCCCTGCAAAACCGGGGGTAAAAGCAATACCAAACCATATAAACCTCATTAGGGTGGCGAAAATTAATTCAAACCATGCCGAATACCTATTCACAAATCTATATTCATTATGATTTTGCTGTGCATTCGCGAGGCGCATCCATTGATGTCCAATGGCGTGAATCTCTTTAACAGTATATCGGATGAAAGATATATTTTTTATAACATATAATCGGGAACCCCTACGGGGTTCATCTGGGTATAATACCTCAATCCTCCGGTAGTCGCTGCGCGCCAACCGGGGGCTACTCGCCCAAAGCCCTACGGGCTTTTTTTATTAATACCTCAACACCCCGGTAGTCGCTGCGCGCCAACCGGGGGCTACTCGCCAAAACCCTACGGGCTTTATAATTAATACCTCAAGCCCCTGATAGTCGCTGCGCGCAACCGGGGGCTACTCGCCAAAACCCTACGGGCTTTATAATAATACCTCAAGCCCACGGTAGTCGCTGCGCGTCAACCGGGGGCTATTGATATCGAACGCCTACTGCATTTGGAAATAGCCTGAATCGTTTCTGGCATCCGTCATTTCGTTCTGAATATCGGTTGAGAAGACAAAGAGGCATTATGCATCGATTGCATTAAGGAGTCTTTTCCCCACGTCCTGCACGCGTTCTGGGATTGTTGCCAGATTGATGCGGATAAATCCCTTGCCGCAGTCACCGAACCATTCCCCAAAATCGACGGCGACGCCTGCAATATCCTGCACGACGCGGTGAACATCATCCGGAAAAACACACTCTCTCAGATCAACCCAGCACAAATAGGTCCCTTCGAGCGGATAGACATGAATTCTGCCATCCTGCGATAAAATCATTTTAAGTGACTGATAATTTTCTTCGATAACTTTTAAAAAATCTTCCAGCCACGATTCCCCGTACCGATATGCAGCTTCTGCAGCACGATATCCGAACGGATTGCCCGTATGGATTGCATCATATTTAAGTTCCTCATCAATCTTTTCTCCGAGTTCAATGGATGCCGTAACGAGAAAAGAATTCTGCAGTCCGGCGATATTGAATGTCTTGGACGCAGAAGTGAGCATTATAATGCTATCGCTGTATTTTCCCTGGGAAACGATTGGGGAAGTGATGTGTTTATGATCACCGAAGATCAGGTCCTGATGAATTTCATCAGCAATAATGGTGACATTATGTTTTATGCAAATATCGAAAACCCTGTCCAGCTCCTGTTCACTCCAGACGCGAGCAACCGGATTGTGGGGTGAACACAAAATATAAAGTTTGACATCATTCTCTATAATTTTCTGCTCGAAATCATCCAGATTCATCTCATATCTGCCATTGTTATCGACCAACTCATTTGTAATTAATTTACGGCGAGTATTTTTGACAGCATCAGAAAAAGGATAATAGACGGGGGTTTGAATAATGACTGCGTCCCCGGGATTTGTCAGAGCTTTAATAATAATATATATTCCAGAAACGACGCCGGGAACGAATCTGATCCACTCTTCCCTGCATTCATAGTGGTGCCGTTTTCTCTCCCACTCTATAAAAGCCTGTTTGTATGTTTGCGGAGCGAGTGTATAACCATAAACGCCTAGAGAAGCGAAGTTTTCGATGGCCTGCACGGCCTCATCCGGACATTTAAAATCTGCATCTGCGACCCACATAGGAACAAGATCGTTCCTTCCATCGAAGGATTTTGCCATACCATCCCATTTAACAGAATCGGTATCTTTGCGGTTGATGCCATATTTTTGTACAAAGTCATGAGTATTCATCTGTATATTGTTTCCTTTGTTTCAGTATTGTTCAAATACTGTATTGTGGATGATTATCATCCATAAGCGATGGCGAGCCGTATGCGCGCAGCCGGATAAAAGGCGTGCGATGAACGACTTTTATCGGGCGAGCACATAGGCGAGCCGCGCAGCGTATCGAGCCAGAGACACATCGCAGATGTGTCTTTTGGCGAGATAGCAGCGCAACCAAAACAAGAAGACTATTATCGTTCTTCAGTATCATTGGCTGAAAGCACGGATTCGGGGGGTGATGCAGCCCGGGAGCATAAATGCCCAAAAGGACATCTATTCCGCGAAACAATCGATTGGACCATAGGCATAATCCTGATTTTTCAATTCGCCGAAGACGAGTGCATATCCGTTTTGAGTACCGAAGTAATTATGTATTTCGGGAACAGCTCCGCCCATGGATTCGGGATTACGGGGGCCTGTTTCGTAGCCGGCGGCAGCGACGACAGCTCTTCCATTCAAGGGATTAAAGACGAGATACCGCGTTCCTGCAGGCGGTTTGGTTGATTTTTTCCAATACATGTTGACGTCCCAGGCCTCAGCATCAGGAGGAAGTGCCTTGCCGTAACTGGCGTGACCGCATTGTCCGCTTCCATTGCATGAACACCACTTATTGTCGCCTTCGTGATTGCCGTATGAAATGACATCCCCATACATTTCGATCGTATGTTTTTTATGTATCTTGAGTGAATCCTGATCATAGGCATCCTTTGGCCACCATTTATCTCCCCCATGTACCTGTTGATCATAAGTCGTTGCCAGATGGGATTCTCGTCCGACTTTTCCAACGACAGGCATTTGCAATGGAGTGGAATCATTGGTGCGTTCCATGATTTTTTGAACCATCCCGCACTTGCCGGAATCCGGAATGAAGTACACGCGCATATGATAAACGCCTGCATTGCTGCTGCTTTCGAACGTATCCACGCTGATATAATGAATACCGGCATCCAGATGCGTTCCCGCTGAAAGATCCCCGCGAGCCAGACATTTGCTTCCATCCAATGCGCTCAAAATATGGACGTCGACATCCACTTTTTTTTCGGGCTTGACATTTACGACCAGAAACCCCGGCTCATCCAGGTTCACCATATAATATTCTTCAGGTCCGGATTCATCCTGTACTTTCGTCGTACCGACATCATGACAACTCGGATATTTTTTGATTACATTGGAACTCTTGGACGTGTCACCATCGATCCATTCATTGAATTCCAAAACAGCTTTCGGACAAATCTTTGCATCCTTGGGACATTCCGGGAACTTGCTGCATTGTTTTTCGGAACATCCATATTCACATGGAACAGGATTTCCCCACTCCAGACATCCATCCTGATTGTAATCAGAACATGTTTCTATATTATTTTCGCTGCACTGAGTCTCTCCTTCCTGGGAGCAAACATTTGTACATAAAGGTTCGATTTTATTGCACTGTCCATCGCTGCAGACTTCACCGTCCGGACAGTTTTTGGGGGCAGACCATTCCTTACATCCATCATCATTCGTATCCTCACATGTCTGATATGCGTGTTCGTCGGCACATCTGGGAGCCCCCTCGCATGTATTTGTGCAGGAAGCTGCTGCCGGTTTGCAGCTGTCGTCCTGACAAGTTTGTCCTGCTTCACAGTTCTGTGGTTCGGACCACTCATTGCACCCATCCCCATCCCCATCGGTGCAGATCTGGTATGAGTTTTCATCTGCGCATCTGGAAGTTCCCTCACAGGTATTCTTACAGGAAGGCTCTGGTTCTTCGGAGTCTATACAGCTCCCCTTCCGGCATGTCTGATTCTTTTTACAGGACCTGGGTTCAGACCATTCCTTGCAGCCATCCCCATCTGAATCTTCACACACTTTATAGGCATCATCCCCGACACATTTGGGGCCGCCATCGCATTTATTGGAACATTCATTTGGCACATCATCTTCAGTCTTTTTAGCAGTCGAATCATCAGACTCATCACAGCCACACAAAAAAGCCAAAAACAGACAGGCCAGCCAATAATGACGACGCATGAACATAATACCCTCCGGAAAATTGGAGTGAATGTGAAAAATTTATCCCAAATCCACTATGCAAACTCAATTCAAAACACAATTCCATGGCCGAAGTTTCAACCATCCAGGATTATAGCTTTACACACAAATAAATAAAGATATTTTACATCATACTCCATCCACAAACAGTCTTATTCTTCTGAATGTCTGTAGGAAATCAGGATGACAATCTATAGTTCTCTCAATTCATCACTTTTTTCTATACATATCTTACACTAAAAAAATGAAGAATCAGTCGATTTACATGGCGAAATGATTTCGCCATGTATTCGCAAATTATGCGTTTAGAGTCTCTGTTCTGTGTCAGTTAAAAATGATTGTCTTATTGTGATAGGACAGAATTTTTCGCTCGATGTGTTTGGTCACTGCGCGCGAGAGGACAATTTTTTCGAGATCACGACCTTTAAGAACGAGACTTTCCGGAGTATCACGATGCGTTATACGGACGACATCCTGTTCAATGATAGGTCCTGCATCCAAATCTGCAGTAATGTAATGACTCGTTGCCCCAATGATTTTGACCCCGCGTTCCCATGCCTGATGATAGGGTTTTGCCCCAATAAAAGCCGGCAAAAATGAATGATGAATATTGATAATGCGATTCGGGTAAGCCGAAATCAGCTCATCGCTGATGATCTGCATGTATCTGGCGAGTACGATGAAAGAAACATTTTCGCGCCTGAGAAGATCGAGCTCTTCCTGTTCGACTTCAGCTTTATTGGAATGATCCTTGTTGATCGCCCACACGTAGTAAGGAATGTCGAACTGTTCAGCGATATAGCGCAAATCTTCGTGATTGCTGATAATGCATGGGATCTGAACATTCCATTCACCAGCGCGGTACCGGGCGAGCAAATCATAGAGACAATGGCTCATCTTGCTTACGAAGATAGCCATTCTCGGCGGTTCATCGCTGAAATACAGATTAAAGGTCATCTGAAAACGCTGTCCATACAGCGTTTCGATAACATCACTGAGTTTATCACGGGCAATTAAAAAATTATCGAGCTCCCATTCAAGGCGCATAAAAAACATATTGTCGATGTGATCTACGTACTGATCCACTTCAATGATATTTCCATGATTGTCAGTAATAAACCTGGTAATTTCAGAAATGATTCCCTGTGTGTCGGGACAATGCAGCAAAAGTATAGCCGTTGAACTCATTGTAAAATCCACTCAATGAACACTGTTCGTAAACTGTGCGCGATGCGCACATCCAAAACGCGGACAAGCTACCACAACTCATTGGAAATGTCATATTTAACCCCAAATGGACCAAGATCCTCTGACATTTTCAATCTTGCGGCTAACAATCCATCCCCCGGACCTGATCTGAAAAAGCAATGCCCCTTGGCTCCAAGGGGCATTGTTACAGGGGATGAGACTCATTAATACGATCAAATTTATTTACAGGTCCCATCAGAGGCGCATGTTTTCCCTTCTATAGCGCAGTTTTTGCAGTCTCCATTTCCCTTTCCGCAGCAATAATCTTTGTGCTGACAGGTATTCTGGTAAACCCGATACCCGGATTTACAGTGTTCATCCTTTGTCGGCCAGCAATAATCATACGTACAAGGAGCATTATTATATGCGTCGTCATTGCAGCCTAAATCGCAAAAGCGTCTGCATACGCCCCAGAAATCATAGCCGCTTCCTGCATCACACTTACCATCGAGCTTGTATCCTTCGGCACATGCAGTCGGAATGCACAGAGAACTCATAGCAGAAGGAGCCTTGCTGCATCCTGAATTCGTAATTCCTATAATCTTTTCACATTTTTTTTCTACGCAATGCGTCCCTTCTGCATTTGCAACCTTGTTGCTGCCGCATGTATATGAGCATTTCTTGCTGGTGTCGCATACAGGCGTAGCATTCTTAATACTTGTCGAACATTTAGTACCATGTTTACCGCAGTTAGTGATGCTATCCACCTCACATCCGCCATCGTAAACATGATATTTCGAATCGCAGGTAACTGAGCATTTTCCACCTGTACATGCAACCGATCCATGATCAGGTTTTGTACATTTAATACCAGCGCCGCCGCAATTATTAACATCATAGGCATTGCATTTATCACCGCTCAGATAGAATCCGGTTTTACATGCCGGTGTACACACCCCTTTTACACAGGAAACGGTTCCATTTTCCGGCACATCACATTTTTTGCGGGGGCCGCCGCAGTTATCAGCATCGTAGGGATTACATTTATTATCGTTCAGATAATACCCTTCATCACAACTGGATGAGCACACTCCGCCTGTACATAAAACTGAACCATGCTCCGGTTTTACACATTTTGTATCAGGACTGCCGCACTTATCGACGCTATCCACTTCACAACTGCCGGCATTGAAATGATATCCGGCGTTGCATTCGACGCTGCATTCTCCCTTTATACAAACAGGTACTCCCCCATTTGCGGGACATATCGTATCGTGATCACCACAGTGCGCTGCATCATCTTTTTCGCAGTATTCTCCGTACTTATGAAAACCTTCATTACATTCCTTCAGACTGCAATCACCAGTCGTACTGCATGTTCCCAGGCCATCTTCATATTCACAGACATGTCCGTGCGCGCCGCAATTTTCATCCGTATTGTCTTCACACAGATCATCGCCGATGGAATGCTGATGGGGGGGACAACTGCCCGATGCAATACATTTGTCCTTCTCAACTTCGTATCCGACAACACATTCAGTCACAATACACATTTTATTCGTGCAAGTTCCCTCTTTCCATCCTGTCGTATTATAACAATTGATACCATGAATTCCGCAGTTTTCCAGTGAATCAGCTTCACACTCATTTTCGTAAATATGTTGTCCCTCAGCACAATCCAGATATACACATTTGCCGTTGGTCATGCCAAATCCCGGCTTGCAGCCGGAAGCAATACACTCACCTTCTTCAGAACACGTTCCCCCAATCCATCCCTCTATCCGGGAACAATCCTTCCCGTGTTCACCGCAATTTTCCAGGGAATTGTCTTCGCATTCACCATTATACAGATGCTGCGTTCCCTCGCACACTTCAACACAGTTATCGTTTATTAATTCAAAGCCCGTACTGCATTTCGTTACGGCACACTTGCCGTCCACGCATTTTCCGTCGCCCCATCCCGAAACTTTTGCAGAACACTGGTACCCGTGTTCGCCGCAGTTTTCGATCGAATTCTGCTCACACTGATCCAGGTAAGCGTGTTCATCCTTTTTACAGGAAACCGGGTTCGTATTCGACCCTGAGTCGTCCGATCCACCTGATGGATTTTTAGGTTCTGTACAGTAATTATCTTTGACATTTCCCAATGGGCAACTATTGGAACAAAAATACTTATCGTCAGAATCCTTGCCACAGATCGAAAACTCAGACGGGCAGCGATTATTTTTGAACTGCTTTTCAAACCCCAGGATGCAGCTTTCCCGGGTACAGGTATTATCCTTAATGTACGCCAGAACCTGACCATCCGCATTGTCTTTCGGAGGACATTGCACACCACTGTCGGCATCGACATCTTCCAGCGTACAGCCACCCAGGGATACGAATATCAAAACGAGGAACAGACTAAGTTTACGCATAAGGAATATCTCCGCGCGGTCAATTGGCGCTCTCCAGACGGAATCACCTTTCCAAAAGTCCGAACACGACTCTCGGCTGTCTTCCATAATCGCGAAATGTTCTCACCTGAGTCAACCCACAGGCCTTAAATAAAGCCTCCACAGCATTGGCCTGAGTGTAGCCAATTTCAACGATCAAAGCACCCATTTTTTTCAATTTGGAAACGGCCTGCGGCACAAGTTTTCGATAAACATCCAACCCATCCGCTCCTGCTTCCAGAGCCAGGACGGGCTCTTTCTGCACTTCGGGAGAAATCTGTGTCATTTCGGACGAAGAGATATAGGGCGGATTCGAAACAATGATATCCGCCATTCCATCGAATTTGCTCAACAAATTGCTCTCGAGGAATTCGATCCTATCCTTAAAGCCACACTCTTGTGCATTCATTCTGGCCACATCCAATGCCTGCGGCGAAATATCGATCGCCGTCAGTTTCGATTCGGATTCAGAAAGTTCCGATGCCAAAGCAAGAATAATTGCCCCGCTTCCGGTTCCGACATCGACGATATGGATGCATGGATGCTGAGAACCGATTTGCCCGGGTTCCTCTTTTTCCCCCTCATCCGATGGAATTTCGGCAAGCGAACCCTCATTCTGTTCCTGCATTTTTCCGGCCTGTTTTTCTATTTCTTCCTTTGCTTCGATGGCTTCGTAGTAGGATTTTCGCTCATCCACACTTTCGTAAGTCAGATTATCGCCGACCAACGGCCAGGAAGGCGTCCTGCCCTGAATCCTCGCTCTTGCAAATTCGATCGTTTTTTCGACCAGGCATTCCGTATCCGGTCTTGGAATGAGAACATCCGGGGATACATTCAGCGTCAGAGACCAAAAGCCCTGTTTTCCCAAAATATAAGCGATAGGTTCGCGGTTTCTGGCACGTCGAATCACGAGTTTTTTATAAGCAGCCAGTTCCTCTGCATCCAATGGCCGCTCACCGTCGAGCAGCAGCTGCATCTTCGTCATATTCAGAACATGACCCAATAACAGCTGTGCATCCAGCAGCGGACTGTCTATGCCATTGGATTCAAAGTAGGATTTGGACCAGTCCAGAATCTTCCGAATCGTCCAGACCTGAGTCTGAGGTGTATCAGCCATACTCTATCCCTCTGTTGGCCCAAGGCTGATGCCGACATCAATTTGTTCTTCGACCGTGGGGGCCCGACCTTTTTTGAGTACGCGCACGAGACGTCCTTTAAGGGTCTGACTGGTAGCCGATTCGATTTCGACCTCTACCCAATCCCCGGGTTCGCTATCCCCTTTTTCGAATATCGTCGTTTTAAAGTCACGGGTATTGCCGACAGCCTGCTCGGGATTCCGTCTCGAATATCCCTCAACGATGACTTCAAGATGCTGCCCGATCAGGGATTCATAGATTTGTTTCGATATTTTCTGTTGAATATCGATAACTTCCGCGAGTCTTTGCTGTTTGACATCAGCAGGGACATCATCCTTCATCGTGCGAGCCGCGACGGACAGAGATCGTTCCGAATAAGCAAAGAGGAATGCGAATGCATAGCGATTGTCGATGATTGCCTGCTTCGTTTTTTGATAATCCTCTTCGGTTTCGCCGCAGAATCCGACGATAATATCCGTCGAAATGGCGATTTCAGGACATTTTTGCCGAAGTTTTCGAACGATTTCCTGGTACTCTTCGAACGTATAGCGGCGTCTCATCAAATCGAGCTGGGAATTGCTCGCCGACTGGAGCGGAAGATGAACGAATTTGGCCACATGCGGTTCTGAGGCGATCACGTCGATGAGTTCATCGCTGAACCCAAGGGGATGCGGAGAAGTGAACCGCACCTGCTCAATGCCGTCGATATTTGCGACCATCTGCAGCAATTTAGCGAAAGTAATGTCTCCGTCCACATAGGAGTTGACGGTCTGTCCGAGCAGCGTAATGACGGAAAACCCTTCTTTGGCGAGTTTTTTAACTTCGGCGATAATTTCGTCTGCAGGAACATTGCGTTCGACGCCGCGCACGTGAGGAACGATACAATAGGTGCAGACGTAATTGCATCCGCGCTGAATCGAAACCCATGCGGTTACGCCATGCGGACGTTTTGAACTGCATCCGGAATAGACTTCACTGCGATCGAACTGGGTGAGAATTTCAGCTTTGTTCCTTCTTTTATTGCGGATCACGTCCGGCAAATGCCGGTACTGATCGGGGCCTGCGACAAAATCGACGTAGGGTCTTTCTTCGATCAATTTTTCGCCCAGATGTTTGGCCATGCATCCGACGACGCCGATCATGAGTCCGGGTTTCAGTCGCTTGAACGGGACGAGATTCGTCAAGCGTCCCAGGATTCTGGCTTCGGCTTTTTCCCTGACGGCACATGTATTCAGGATAATCACATCTGCTTCATCGAGCGTATGTGCAGCTTCGAACCCACTGGTCTGCAAAATGCCCATGATGAGCTCGCTGTCGGCAGTATTCATCTGACAGCCGTATGTTTCGATAAGTACTTTCATTCTTTGTTTATACTCACAAACCGATTAAAGGGCGGACGTATGGGCAAAGCCCATAGGCCGGCCCAGGCGAGTTGTAGTGGCTGCAAGCCACAAAACGAGCGAAAAAAATAACAAGCAGATTAGTGCGAAGGCTTTGCCTGATTCTTAACGGGATAATCGCGATTGGGATCCACTTTGATGACGTAACTGCTGTCCCAGTAGTGGTTAAAGCTTCTCGTCAGCTCATCATTAATCGTTTTTCCATGTGCGATGACGCCTACATTGCGCGATTTATAGAAATAATCGCCGCCCCAGTTGCTCGTTCCCAGCCAGGTATCCTCATCGTCGACGACCATGAATTTTGAATGAATGGTCCGGGAATACGGCACGAACCCCGAGGAATGTTCGGGCACTTCGAGCATGCGGGTTTCAATATTGTCGATCGCAGCCAGCCGTTTTAAATCGGCCATTGTCTTGGGTTTTGTCGACCAATCCGAAACGAGCAGACGCACTTTGACTCCGCGCGCAGCAGCTGCAGTCAGGGCATCGTCGAGTTCGGTAAATTTGGTTTTATCGTAATTTGTCGTTGCATAATTGAGGAGCTGAACCGAAACAGACGATTTTGCCTGTCCAATCAGCGCAATCATTTTTGGCAAATCCCACATCTGAGCACACGGCAGGAAATCTTTTGGGCTTGCGACCAGCTCAATCTGCGTTTTCTCCCCCTTATAATCGATTTCAATCGAACCACTGCATTCTGATGCAGCAACAGGTGCCTTGGGATCAGCGGCGAGTGCCCAGTCGATTTCAAAGATTTGTTTGAGCGGTTCGACCAAAGCCGCAGGTCTCAGGCGAGCCCCCATTTCGGAAATGTGTTCGAGAGATCGCCAGTCAAAGTTCTGGGATCCATAATATGCCGTCTTACCATCGACGATGAAATATTTGGAATGCTGGACCCCGCCTGCAATCTGGCTGTAGTCGATGGTTCTGAGTTCGATGTTTTCAATTTTTGCGAGCTCTGCAGGCAGTTCCGCATTGGCATCCGTATTGAGTTTTGCATCCACCATGAAGCGGATTTTGACGCCGCGGGCGGCGGCATCCTTGAGCGCCCCGAGCACTTTTTCCAGGCCGGTACCCGGCGCAGTGATTGCGTAATATTCAGAGAAATCCAGGGTTTTCTCGGCACTCTTGATGGCATCCAGCCACACCGGAATGACATCGGCGATATGATCATTATTGAGCGTCGTTTCGAGCGGCCACGATTCGTAAATCATGAAATCAGCCGATTTCTGGGATTCCCGAAGGGCATCATCTGCTGACTGTTCCGAAGCAGGTTTGGACTCCGCAGCAGGGGCTTCTTTTGCCGTTTCCTGACTATTCTGTTCCTGTGCTGCCGCAACTTCCGAGGGCGCAGACTGAGTTGCAGTCGACGCACATCCGCCCAAAAATCCTGCCAAAACCACTAATGCCCAATGTATTTTCATTCTGAGAAACTCCTCTGTTTATTCCTTTTGCATACGCGTTTTTAAGCGCATAGATCCGTTTTGTTCTATAACAAGGCGGCCTTTTGGTGTAGAAAAATCTTTTGCTGCCCCGGGGCAACAGTCATCTCTTTGGGACTATTGTTAAAAATCCAGTCATTTGTCACTGAACAGTTTGCGCGAATCCATGTTTAGAACCACAATTATCCTTGCCATTTTACTCGCATGTACCGGCTGTGCCGAGCTTTCTGCCTCACGGGCACAGGCCCAGAATGCAGTTTCTGACGCGAATCAGGCTTCAAATAACCAAAGCGATCCCTCTCAATCATCAACATCCTCGTCTTCGACAAAAGCCGGTTCATTCCTGGTTCCGGACGACATCAGCAACAACCAGGCGAGCATGATTCAGGATTCATCGATTTCAACGAACTCCGCATCCCATGATTTGGAAATTGCCCGCATGGAGCTTGAAAAGGGCAATTATCCACCGGCAATACAGGCGGCAGTGTCCAGCTATACGCAGTCCCCTTCGGACGAAGCCAGAACCATCCTGACGTATGCAGCTTCACAGCTGACCCCTATCGAAATCATGCGACTCGAAAGCAATGCAACGACGCATATTGAACAAGCGGTTTTTGGCCAGCTTCGCCTGAATGTCTGCATTGCCCAGAAAGATCAGGCTTGTATTCAGGAGCTTTTACCCAAAACGATGCAGTCCCTGGAGATGATCGGAGATGCCGAAGCCGCCGCCATGCTGGGGAAATTCAATCCTGCCGCAGCCTCCAATCAGCCCGTTGTTGCCGTACTTCTTCCATTGTCTGGCAATGATCGCAAAATCGGAAGAGCGATGCTGGGATCCATGCTTCAGGCATCCGGCGTTTATACGCATCAGCAGCTGCCATTCGCGCTGAGATTCTTCGACACACAGACCTCTCAAAATACGATCAACAGCATTCTGGCGGAAACGAAGAAATACAATGTTCGCCTGGTTCTCGGCCCCCTCGATATCCGCGAAAGTATTGCTGCAGCCCAAAATCTCAGTGATCAGGTCATGATTGGATTTTCCCCCAATGACGAATTCATCAAAAAGACACCGAATGCATTCCAGATATCTTACACAATTCCAGAAGAAGCCCAGGAAATCTCCCGTTTTCTCGTTACCCTGAATGCTGGAACGATTCTTTCTGTCAGTCCGGAAGATGCCTATGCCCGGACTATCTTTGAACAGATCAAAACCAATCTGTCTGCATCCCAGGCAATGACAGCCCTGACCTATCCATCGTCACAGACGGATTTGCGTGATATTGCCCAAAAGGCCGCCAAAACCCATCCGGATGTCATTTTCCTTCCGACGGGAGCAGAAACTGCAGAACGCATCATGAGTTTCATGGCACAGGAAAACCTCTGGTGCAAAACGCCGGGGACACCAGCCCCCAAATCCAGTGCCGACACCCGCAAATTCGTCACATGTCTTTCATCGAGTGTCTGGTCGCCGATGAATGCCGATCATCATTATAAATTCATTGTCGATGCCATTTATTTGGATTACACCGACAGTGCATTATCGGCGAGTCCTGATTTTGCCAAAACCTTCGAAAGTCTCTACCACCGCCAGCCTTCCGTACAGGAAGTACTGCCATTTCTGGCAATATCCATGTTAAAAGACATCCCCGGCAATGCGTGGCATTCCACAGCTTCCCTTCTTCAGTCTGTCCAAAGCATGTTCAAAGGGCAGCAATATATTATCATTCCAACCCTGCGACAAGTGACTGCCGATTCCACCCGGCCCTATACCCCTAATACACCCTCCGCACAAATGCCATCCAGGACGATCGTTACGACCAAATGAACTGTTTCAAGTGTACCAAAATCACGATCAGTCTGGCATTGTGCTTACTCTTCGTCATGATTCCCCTCCATGCCAACGCATTCAGTTTATCGGATGTAGACGGTAAAACTGACGAAGAACTGGCAGAAGAAAACTGGGAAACGCGCGAACTCAAAGCCACCAAAAGCACGGTCAAATGCGGCCTGTGGTCGATACTCGTCTCGACAGTCTGGCGCGGCTACGGCCATTACTGTATCGGAGATAAATCGAGCCACTACAAACTGCTCGGCATGGAAGGCGCCTCTCTGGCCATGATGGCAACATCCCTGCTGATAGGTTCACTTTCCAATGACGCCAAAGCCCTTTCGGCTGTCTGGAAATCCCTGTTCCACTATGGCACTACACTTTTCATTTCGAGCTATATCTTCGATGTCCTTGGCACATTCAAAGGCGATACGTTTTCTTTGGCAGAAAACCACCTGGATCCCTATGGTCATTCCATCGATCTGGATGTTCGCTGGGTGCCCTCGAGTGACTTTAATCTTGGAATCGAACTGGATTATACCTACCGGACACCAAGGCTGTGGGTGACCCCCTACGGATATGTCAACATTACATCACTCAGCGACTATTCCGTCGGTGCAGATATCGGCGTTGCCCTCTGGTATGCGGAAAAAAAACATACCTACATAGCTTTGGCCGCCGATACGAAATACAGCGACTATCTCCAAAATGACTACCACACGATCAAAGTAATCCCCTATATTGAATTCTCACTGGATTTGGGAACATGGTTTGATCACCTTGCAGAACTCCGATACATCAACCGACTCGGCGTTGGCGCAGAGCTCTACAATTTCGATTATGCCGATACCGCAGCCTTCAAGGACCATGACACGGTTCTCGTACTTGAATCCTCGCTCAATCTCAATGTTATCGAAGATCTCAATGTGGCTTTGACCTATCGTTATCGCCCGGATTATGTCGTAGGTCAGATCAGCGCCCCCAGCCGCCTTTATCAAACCGTTCCAGTACCTGGCGTCGGCATTTTCTCGCTCGATCTCAACTTCAATATCTCTTCCGGCTGGCTGGCTTCCATCGAAGCGAATTTTGGCAATAACATCGACTTCTGGATTGGCGTTCACAAACATTTTGATTGATGTGGCCGGCTATCCGGCTGTCGCCGGATACGCCCGGCCCTCGCCGCTATTTCGCCTGACGTCTCCATATGCGGCTCTCTTTTTTTAAAAACAACAGATCACGGAAAAAAAACACCCCATGCAGCTCCAAAATATCGGATCACAGGTCACAGAACCATTCGGCGATGCCAATATTATACGCAGTCTTGAGAATGCCGTTCAAAACGACAAAACGATCATTTCCGAAGATCGTCCACAATCAACCCTGGAAAGACTGAACACCAAAGGGCGCATGACCGCAGAAAACCGCATCCGCGCTCTGTGCGATGATAATACCGCGTGGTTTCTGAACGAATATCAGGGTTTCGATATGCCGCGCGAAGGTCATAACAAACCCTACCGGCTGGGCGTTATCTGTGCACTTGGCTGTATTTGCGGCCGCCAGGCCATCATCATTGCCAACGACAATACCATTACTGCCGGATCATGGTGGCCGGGAACCCCGCAAAAAATCACCCACACACTCGATATGGCATTGCGCCTTCAAATACCGGTATTCTACCTCATTGAATGTGCAGGACTTTATTTGCCGCACCAGGACGAAACGTTTGCCGGTCAGAGCGGAGCCGGTTCTATCTTTGAAAAACAGGCACAGCTCAATCGCAGCGGCATTCTTCAGGTCGCGGCAATTCTCGGTGACTGCATCGCCGGCGGCGGCTATATGCCGCTGATGTGCGATAAAATCGTCATGACCGAAACCGCCACGCTCTGTATCGGAGGTGCCGCCGTCACATCCCAGTCCAAAGGCAAAATCCAGGAAAAACTTGGAACTGCCGCAGTTCATGTCCATCAATCCGGATGTGCCGATATCATGGTTCCTGACGATGAATCTGCGATACAAAAGCTGAGAAAGTGGGCTTCGCAGATGCCTGCATCGGCATGCGATTTTTATCGCATCGACGAACCCATTGACCCTCCTTACGAAACCGATGATCTGTATCACCTGATTCCCATCGATCCAGCCAAACCTTATGACATGGAACAGATCGTGGCCAGGATCGCAGACGGCGCACAGATTCAGCCTCTTTTGGATCACATCGGACACGAAATCTTTGCTGCATCTGCGCTTGTCGATGGCCTGCCGGTCGTCATCCTCGCCAACCGTACACTCACGACACAGGATTCGCGAGGACAGCATCACGCCGGAAGCATTCTCTATCGCGAAGGTATCATTAAAATGCGCCAGATATGCGAATGCGCAAATTCAGATGGGATTCCGGTTATCTGGATTCAGGATGTGGCAGGATTTGATATCGGAGAACAGGCAGAATCCGAAGGTCTCCTGCGACACGGAGCCATGCTGATTCGGGAACTTGCAAACGACGGTCTTCAAGCCCCTCCGCACATGACGATTATTCTGCGCAAAGCTTCCGGTGCCGGTTATTACGCAATGAAAGGTACGCCCTTCCATCCGGCAATCACCATTGCAACGGCATTTTCCCATATAGAGGTCATGAGCCCCGAAACACTCGCGGGAACACTTTTTGACCGAAAAATCAGATCCCTGCCGCCCGAAGATCCCATGCGCACCAAACTGGAACAGGAAAAATCAGAGGTCATCCGAAAACAAAAGGACGTTTCGACTCCGCAAAAAGCAGCCATGCGCGGAGATATCGACGATATTGTTCCCCTGAGTTCACTGCGCAGCGCGGTCATTCGGTTCGTCCGATGCGCATGGCAAAATGCATCGCGCCCAAGCAAACCCGTGCGTCTCTGGTCGCTGTTCAATCACATCCAGTAATCGGGCTGATGTTTAACCAGCGTGGGTATTGAAGAATTTAGTTTTCATTGCGCTGGACGAGACTGCATTCAACACTTCGAACGCAAGAATCCAGGCCTGAATTGCAATGATTGATGTCCGCACTCGTTCAACAGAGCCCAATTTCACAAGTACTTCAAATCCCTGCTCTTGTATGCCGGATGTGTTCGCATGCACCAGGCAATAAAAATGAGATAGGACGCAGTCACTGCCACGCACAGCGGCATCCAGGGATTGAACTGAACCAGAAACGGCGTAATGGCGAGCGAAACTGCCGGCGGAAACAAACGATGAAAGAGGCGTCCCCAGAGCATCGTGACAAATACGGCGACGCCGACCATCAAAGAAACCGAAACGCTATAATCCGCCATTTCAAATACCGGCATTTCACTTAGTTTTCCCGAAAGCCAGAACGCAGCACTGCCAGTCGTTGCCGCAATCACCAACTGTCCCCAGGTTTGAACCGGATAATGCGTAAACGTCGACTCGCTGTTGCAAAATGTCGCATACGTCACAAAAAGCGGAGGCAATAAAAACCAGTGATTATCAAATAATGCGACCAATATAAGCGCAGGAACCAATCCAACTGAAGTCTGCAGGTAATAAACCAAACGTTCCCTGCGATGCTGCCGGTGTTCGGGGAACTCTCCCCCGGGCAGCGGCTGTCGCGATCCGGCAAGTTCCAGCAGCTTTTGAACGCCAATCAGCGCCACCCCGATACAAAAAACCGAAAGCGGATAAAACCAGGATGTCGTGCGAAGCAATATCGGCAATGTCATTGCCCCAAAACATGGATATATCTGCGTACGCCCAAAGATGAGAATACATGCCGCGATGAGAAAACCTACGTAAAGTGATGGATAAACGACAATATAATCCCAACCGCCAGTCAGTCTCGAAATCATAAGCCCGCAAACAGCTGCGAGCGTAAGGCTGACGATGAGATTCAGTTTGTGGTAATGCCAAAGATTCTCAGGAACCAGCCATGCACCGGTAATCAGCGCACCAAAAGTCGGCAGAATTATCTCGTGTTTATTGGTCGTATAGGCAACAAAAATGAGAATCATTGAAGCCAGTATGGCCGCAACCTGGGGAAGTTTCTTCACAATGACAGACATAAAGGTTCCCGCTTCATCCTTCTGAAAGGTCAGTCATTGGAAATGCCAGATTTTTTCTAAAGACGCCGCACATCACTCTTATCCCCCGATCGTTCACCCCATACGTTAAAAAATGTTTTTTTGGACAGAATGTCCAAAACGCCCTCTGATTAACTCACTCAAACCCATGAAGTAAAGCCGTTTGTATCTGTATTGTTCCAGATAGTGATCGATGGAAATGAATACCTCTCGAACCGTAATTCTCTACCATCTCCAGCCCGTGAATCCGTTCTGAAAATAAAGCAAAACCATATACAGGTAGGTGCAGGCATCACCTCTTAAACTTAGAATATTAAACAGAGAATAGCATTGAAACATTTTTAAACAATAACAAAAAAGTTGATTTGATTCAGTCCATTAAGGGTTCAACAATATCTTTTGTGTCAAGTAATGCATTATTTTTCTATTCTCATCACCCATAAGGAGAACAGAGATGAGTAAAAGTATCATTTCATATATCTTTATGTGTTCTTTGTTGCTCGCCAGTGCTACCGGATGTTCGAACGATTCAGCCGGCACTGCAACTGACAGTCAAGATTCCAGTCAAGAGTGTGATTGCAAAACCGGCGAAGGGTGCACTGAATCAGACCTCCAAAACTGCCAGATGAGTAGTCCTTGTCCCGCTGATTGCCCCGATACTTGCGATGAAACTGGCAAATGTCCTGCCGCAGCATGCCCGGATAATTGCCCGGATAACTGCGATGAAAACGGCAAATGTCCTGTCACTGAGTGCCCTGATGATTGCCCGGATAACTGCGATGAAAACGGCAAATGTCCTGTCACTGAGTGCCCTGAGGATTGCCCCGATAACTGTACAGACGGAGTATGCAGCACTGACACATTTTGCCCCGATGATTGCCCCGATACATGTGATGACAACGGTGAATGCCCAAAGACTGGATGTCCTGCAGAATGCCCCGATAACTGTACAGACGGTGTATGCAATACAGACACAGCATGCCCAGATGAATGCCCCGATACATGTGATGACAACGGTGAATGTCCTCCTGCTCCATGCCCCGATGAATGCCCCGATACTTGCAACGACAGCGGTGAATGTCCTCCCGCTCCATGCCCCGATGAATGCCCCGATACTTGCAACGACAGCGGTGAATGTCCTCCCGCTCCATGCCCCGATGAATGCCCCGATAACTGCAATGATGAAGGTAAATGCCTCGACAACTGCACAGAGGGTGAATCCTGCCGCAAACCGACGCAATGCACCGATTTTATCTGCAAATCCGGAATCTGCACAAAAGTACCCCGCGCAAAAGGAACGGTATGCCGGGAAGCCAAAGGCGTATGCGACATAGCTGAGACATGCGACGGTCAGAATCTGGAATGTCCGGCTGACGCATTTGCATCGTCTGATACAGTATGTCGACAAAAATCCAGTCCATGTGACCTTGCAGAAAAATGCACAGGAAAAAGCGGATCATGTCCTGCAGATAAATTTGACAAAAATTGTACTTGTCCCGCCGATGGCACGATCAAAGGCTATAAAGAGTATTCTACAGTTCGTGCCATCAAGGATTATAACAAATTTGTTTTGCGAGACTTAAACCAATGGGATGCCTATACGAAAGCCATCGATGATTTCGGGAAGGATCACATCGTCAGCTTGACTGATTTAAATCTCGATCGACAAATGAAAAAAGCTGAAGACATTTCACTTATCAAGCATAATATAAAACAATGGGAATGGAATAAAACAGATCAGGAAACAGAAAACTGGAAACCCCAGGGGCTGGCAGGGCTGACGGTAAAGAATAATAATAATACTGTTTATCGAATCGTCGCATGGTTCAGCGGCGAACTGACCATAAATCAAGGCGAAAAAGCGCACCTCACACGCATTTCGATCATCAATATGTCAAAATCCCCGATAAAATATCGGCATGCTCTTCTGGTCAATCCCATCACCGATAAAAATGATAAAGATTATAAGATGCGCTACAAAAAAGTTAGTTCACATGCCGGAGGTATGGCCGCGCACTGGCCATACCTCTATGTAGCTCAAGGTGATTTGGGCATTTATGTCTTTGATCTCAGACGTTTTATTGAAGCTGACACGAGCAGCACATGCAAAGAAGCAGTTGGCATGATTGGCAAAAAACTATGTGCACGCGGATATGACTATTTGTTGCCAAGAGTCGGCTATTATAGATACCCGGAGGATATGCACTATACCTGCCATCCTAAATTTTCATCCATGTCGCTGGATTACGTCGGCAACAAAGAATCCATCCTGTCGGGCGAATATCGCTGCAGCGATGAAAATAAAAGCTGTCCTGGTAACATTAACAAAACTTGTAAGAAAGGTACCTGTGAACCCCAGTATTCACGCATGATACGCTGGCCCATGAACAAATCCAACGGACGCCTCGTCACGAACAAAGACGGCATCGTGGTTGCCGAAGGTGCATGGTATACAGGATCAGGAGAAGTACAGGGCGTTGCATCCTATACTGAAAATAACAAAACGACATTTTTCCTCAATGGAGCATATTACCATAATAATGGATTAATCTCCAGCGGTGTCGGTCCCAGTGCCAAACTCAAAAGATTCAAAGAAACCAAAAGAGAATGGTATCACGCTCCCGAAGGTATGTACATCACGACCAAAGGCAGTATCTGGAGTGTCACTGAAAGCAAAGGGAAAACGAATTATGGTTCCTACAAACGAATTCTATTTTATGTAGACAGAAAAGATTTTATGCCCTGAGCTTCCCATAAAGCAAATCCGCCCAAACCGGTCTGTATCGACGACAATGTATCGCAGACGCACGCACGACCTCCTGAGCAAAACAAATTTTGTCCAGATCCTCCGCGATGACATCCGGATTTTTGATTTGGACAAAATTTAAACACAGGAACTACGAACATTTTTCATTGCCACCATTGCCGCATGTGGTACTTTTCACAGCGTCAGTGGTGTGATTTGCTATCGATCTCATCAGATGCAGATGGTTCATCCTGTCACTGCAGGCCGATTCTCCGAATCGACGACAGCCTCTTTTCGGAATCCATAGATGTATCGTCTTGTTTTTCGAAAAGCAGCTCAAGTATCCGCACTCATATAACAAAGCCTGAATATATTCATTTTCCCTATGAATTCCTGTCACCAATCACCTTACGGATTTCAGCATGATCGATGAAATTCTGCAAAAAGCCGAGACCATTGCCGCAGATCAATCGCCCGATGACGCAGCCCGTTTCCTCGGCCCCTATCGAAAAGCTTCGTGCGAAAACCTTTCTGACGATCCATCCAAAATCGGAGAATTGCTGCAAATCACTTCAGCACAGATTCAATACCTGACAGAAGCCAATTCCCCCGATAAGGCAGCCGGAATCGCAGAATGGTTTCTCCATACACTCCATCATTTGGAAGAAACCATCGATAAAGCGCAGTTTATCCATATCAAGCGCATTCTGCGCGAATCCTTCTCCAACTTCTTCAGACGATATGCCCGCGCGCTCCGGGAACTCGACCGAATTGAAGACATGCGCCTCGCCATGCGGACATCCATCGATCTTACGCAGGAAATTCCGATGGCTGTCGTCTGCATGATTCACCTCTATATGCCGCTTCGCAGCCGCAAAACCCTCGAGGATCTTCCTGCGGCGCAATGGCTTCTGGACAGATATGCCGAAGCTCTCGCTGCACTCGATTTCAGCGGTTTTCACGATACACCATTCCGAAATGCATTCGACAACTACCAGTTTGCCCTGCGTGCACCGGATCAGACGGATGCCATCCAGGCCGAACTTGAAGCATTGTGTGCAAAAAATTCTGAGGATATTGCACTGCAAACTTTGTATAATCTGTTTATTGCAGGCCAGATTCGGTGAGCCTGATTTGTCTTTATGAAAAAACATTCTGCCATGATAAAAATAGCCATTGCATCATTAAATCCGACCATTAACGACTGGTCCGGACAACTCAATCTGATTCGAAAAGCACTGGATAAAGCCCGAACCCAAAATGCCAAACTGCTTGTACTGCCTGAACTCTCCATAGGCACTCCGGATGCAGGCGACCTGTACCAGTGGCCGCAATCTGCCTTATTTGCAGAGCAGGCGCTGTCCGAACTCGCCCCTCTGACCCTCGGTCTGACAGTCATCTGCGGTGCACCATTCCGATACGAGAATCATCTCTATAATGTTGCAGCAGTCTTTCACGACGGCATGCTGCGTGGAATTGTTCCCAAACGCTACGGTGAAAGAGTCACTGCTGAAGAGCGCTGGTTTTCCCGATGGGATTATTCCAAACCACTTCAGCAGCACCTCGGAGCCATGATCGGCGCATGGGTTTCGGATATCCCGGAACTTGAAAATCTGCAGATCTGCGTTGGCGATATTGTACACTACCCCGATCTGGTACCGGGCTGTCTGTGTGTTGTACTGAATAACCGTCCGTTTGTCATGAACCAGTACCGAACGGAACTCAAACAGCACCTGGCTTTGTCAGAAGCACTCGGCGCAACGATAGTGCGAACGAATCTGCTGGGATCAGATGATGGCACACACGTCTATGACGGCGGTGGATTCATTCTGAACAAAGGCCATATCGTTGCGCTTTCGCCCAGATTTTCCTTCGAAGATGTCGTACTGATCACTTCTGAAGACAAACCTGCGGAATCTTTCGATCCAACACTGGCGCATTTTGAAGTGAGCGGTTCCAACCCCAAAAGCGAAACCGACTATCCTTTCGCAGAACTGGAGCTGGCGTTATGCCTCGCACTCCACGATTACCTGCGGCGCGCCCATATTTCCAGACTGTGTCTGGCGCTTTCGGGCGGCAGGGATTCTGCCATGATTGCCATTCTTGCTGCGCGTCTGATGGCGATCAGGTATCCCGATGAATCCCCCGAAAAGCTAAAGGATCGCATGAAGGATTTCCTGTTCTGCGCATACCTTCCCAACATCAGCTCATCTTCTGACAATACGCAAAAGGCAGCTTTGGCCCTGGCGGAACATTTCGGCTTTTCGTGCCCAGTCATCCCCATCAATGATATGGTTGCCCCCAACATTGCTGCGATCGAACAGATTTTGGGCAGAAAACTCACTTGGGAACAGGATGATCTGACCTTGCAAAATGTCCAGGCCAGAGCGCGTTCCACCATTATCTGGACCCTGGCAAATGCTTGCGATGCCCTGCTTCTGACGACAGGAAATCTGTCAGAATCGGCTGTTGGATACTCGACGATGGATGGCGATTCGAGCGGATGTCTCGATCCCATCGGAAACATTCCCAAAACGCTCGTTTCTGCATGGCTCGAATGGGCCAGGAATTTCCATGACATTCCAGAGCTCGATCTCGTGTTTGCGCAGCCGCCATCGGCGGAACTCCGACCGATCGAAACCGACCAGCAAGACGAAAAGGATCTCATGCCATACGTCGTTCTGGATACCTATATCGATTGGTTTATCGTTCGAAAACTCTCCCCCAAAGAAGTCTTTTCTTTAGCCAAACAGCATCTCGCCGAGTTCTATCATAACGATGATGAAATCCGGCGCGACATCAAAAAATTCGTCAGCCGATGCACGCATTCCCAATGGAAACGCGTCCGATATGCCAACAGCTTCAAAGTCATGCACTACGACATTGCCCCCGACTCGGAACTGCAATGGCCCTGTTTGCAGGAAGCTTTTCCCAAAGCTCTGGATGAACTTTAATGATGGACGAACGGCTCAAAAATCGCCTGAGACGGGCGAATCTTCGTGCAACACCACACAGAATACGCATTCTGTCCCTGCTGGAACAAGAAGCACGTCCGCTCTCACATCTGGAAATCCTCCAATCCGTTACGGAATTCAGGCTAGATCGCGTAACACTTTATCGCATTCTTGCTTCGTTAACCGAAGCCGGTATCGTCCATCAGGTTCAGGGAACAGACGGCATCTGGCGATTTTGTGCGCACGATGAGACAGATAATCAGTGTCCCGGTGGTCATCCCCATCTGTTGTGCGAAAAATGCGGTATGATGATGTGTCTGAATCACACCAGGATGCAGCACGTCGATGTTCCTGAAGATTTCGAAGTGCACCACAAACAACTGATCATCGTCGGTCTTTGTGCGAAATGCCGAAAATAGTGGTTAGTGGTTAGTACAGACGTGTCGCAACACGTCTGTACAGATTATTATAGGATTAATACATAATATAAAATCTAAATGTACGGAAGCAGACGCATCAATTCCCGCCACTGCCGAACCCCCAGGCGTGTTGCCGGATCCTGTTCGGCGACCGTCATAAAGATGCGAACAAGTGCCCGGTGGGCCTGTTCATAATCGCGCTGATGAATGGCACGAATGAAATCAAGATAGACAATGACCGGTGCATTCGGGAAACGCTCCGCGATGCGTGCATGTTCCACTGCATCGCCGGAATTCATCCAGATCCGGACAGCCTGTGAAACCGGGCTTTGAGGATATTTTGCTGCCTGATGCTTAATCTCAATTCTGCGCTGCATGGATTCCGGCAAAGGCCGCCGTCCCAGGGCATCGAACATCACCTCGGCCACAGCATAAAATTGAGCATGCCACATCATATCGGCCTGACGCTCCAGCCAGAGCACCCGTGCAGCTTCCGGGAGAACCGTCTTATCGATCTGATCATAAATATCAAACATGATAGTTCGCAAATCGCTGGCTGAATATGTATCAAATGAGGACAATTGAGTATTATCCAGGCGGACTGGAGTCATGCTGCGCCAGATCTGTTCTATGGATGGCTGAAATATATTAATATGAGATTCGGCCAATAACTGTATCGCCAGAGGAACAATCTGTTCTTCATCCAACGGACCTCTGAGCACATAATATTGATATATTTTTTCAAGGTCCTGAATGGTAGGTTCCGATGCACGATCATCAGAACTGTCGCATCGACTCAGGGATGGAGACAGATTCGACAATTCACAGTACTCATCCTCAAGGCACTGATACCATGCAGCATTCAGAGCTGCCTGCTGACGCGCACAATGCCTGTTCCAGATAGAAGTGGATGAATAAACCACCGGAGCAAGCTTAGATGCCGTCGGATTGCGATATTTTGTGCGCAAATCGTGCTTCCAGGCATCGAATGCATCTGTAAATGAAATACCGATGATATCCTCAAAAGCCCCGGGCATTTCGCGGGACAGCAGTTTGATCTTTTCAATACCGTAATGATCGATCAGCCAGCGCACCCAGGATCCGGCGAGCGTATAGGCAATGCGCGACGGAAGCCCCCAAAAACCGTAGAGCAGTTCATGCGGTCCGATATCGGAAACCATCGAAGGATTGTCCAGAATTGCCGCACTCCAGACATGCAGATTATACGTCTGAACAGGCCATTCCGCAGCCATTGCCAGGCCTTCTATCCATCCGAGCGCAGGAATATGCCAGCCTCCGGCAAGTCTCAGCGGTCTGTGACCGAATGCGCCTGCAAATAAATGCGCCATTTCATGGCGCGCCAGCGTCGAATCCGGCGACGTCTCGACCAGATGTATTTCATTTTTCCAGACGCGGGCAAAGCTCGTATTCTTTGCACCGATGAACTTCCCCTTGAGTTCCCGCGTCGGATAGAGCCAGATATCGATGTTTTCTGCCGGACGCGTCCGGAAAAACGATTCCAGCATGCGATAATCCCGGGAAAACTCAGACAACACACGGTAATTCTCTTCATTCAGTGCGCGTCTGGATTTCGATTTGGGAACATAATGCACCCGAAATGAACCGTCTTCCGGCTGAACGGTCTGCCAGAGTGTCTGAGCAAGACTGCTGCGGCCCATCGGCGTAATGACTTCCGTTTCGGCGAGCCAAATGTGGTATCCCAGAGCACAGCAAATACCCAGTACGGGCAGGGCAAATTTTCGTGCAACTCCGGCTCCGGGGGTCTGGGCAAATAACAAACATGCACAGAGCACTGCAGTTCCCAGGCGCCAATAAATGAGCGTCGGAATCACCTGAATCGCTTCGTCATAAATGGATCCTGCAAAAAAGCCGAAGAACTGTCCGAATGCGACGAGGGGCGGCCAATGGTACAGGGCATACAAAGCAATGCCGAAATCTGCAGCCAACGCCAGCAAATACACGATCACATGGACAAATCTGAAACGACATATTCTGGAGATCCATCCCCAAACCAGAGCAGCGAGCAAAACTGCGGGCAATGAAATCAGGAGCTGGTACTCCAGTCCCTGTACAAAATCGCACAATTCAGAACGAATTCCGGCCACTGCCAGCGTCATCAGATTGGCTGTTATCCAGTAACAAAGCGCAGAACCCAAGGTTTTGGCCAGACTCAGCATGCTTTGGCGAGGCCGTCGGGGTGCCAGACAGGGAACTGCTATCAATCCAATGAGGGCCACGCTCAGAGCAGCTTCATAATCGTATGCCCCGACCAGAGGAATCCATGAAATTCCCAAAACGATGGCTGCATAAATTGCTAATGTAATGAACCAGATCTTCATTTACCCTGACAAACTCCGCCATGATATGAGCAAGTTCCCGGTCCGGTACTGGGAGAACACGTTCCGTCACAGCAGTGCGTACGACAAACAAAGACATTGTAATACACCAAATATCCGGCAGTTCCCAGCCCGGCGAGCAAGAATAACAGGAATACCAGCACTTTTCGGCGATATTTTCTGACTTCAGAACTCGTTTTGCCAGGTTTGTCGGAGTGCGCAAGCTCATCGGCCTTCGCATCGACTTCCATCATCATGGCATCATTGATGATGTCCTCTTTTTTAGGTTTGCGCAGCTCTTTTTCCAGTGCCACGGTTCGAAGCTGATTCAGTTTTTCGTCTTTGCTGCTCATCGTATGTCTCTCCCCATAAACTGTTTATTCAAATACCTGCGCATCTATTTTATATTAAGTATCGTTCGGTACTCACAACAAAATTGTGTCTGGGCGTATGGCAAAGCCATAGCCCGGACAGCCTGGGCGTATGGCAAAGCCATAGCCCGGCCCACGGCGTCAATGTTTAAGCGGCACAATTCCAAAAAGGATCAGAGCCTCAACTGCAGGCATGACATGAATATCCTTGGGGAACCTGAATACTGCGTTTTCAGCATCCTGCGGCGTTTCCACGAAAGCGACCTCCTGATAAATCGGAGCCCAGTGATGTATCTTGAGCGTACACGTCGGAACGGCCTCTTCACGAAGCAGATCCACAGAATCATTGCGGTTGTAAACGTGATATGCATGGGCACATTTCGTCCCGACCTGCGAATCGTTTTCCAGACAGACGCCCTTACCGGCCTGAGCCAGGTAATGATAGTACATATAATCCAGGATTTCCGGGATGAATTCTTCGATCACGCCCTGCAGCTCAGTGCTCACGACGCTCGGTTTGTACTGTGCATCGAGAGAAAGCTCCATCAGGCCATTGTACGAAAGGCTTTCGACGCTGTTGAGCGACATGGTGTACAGCGGTGAATCCATGATATTGCGCAGAACACGGAACATCATGTTTCCGAGTGCCACAGACGAAACAGCCGAAATGGATTTGAGGCATTTTTCACCGGAAATCAAAGACCTTCGATAGATTTCCCCGCCACAGTTGGCATGCAGGGATCCATTGAGCGCCGAAAAGATAAAGTGGCGTGCCACCATTCTGTCGAGACAAGCCCTGTCCTCGGGCGTCGATGCATAAAGATTCGATTCGGCCCGCATGACATTGGCGCATCCCTGACTGTACCCGAGCAGCATGTAAGGCGTCTTGATTTTCCGGATATCCTCCTCGATGATTCTGGCATTAAATGCCAGAGACTTCACATTGCCCGTATCGGAACGAACGATTTGCACGCCGCGCGTCCGTTTCAGGTGTTCAAAAGCCGTTCCCAGCTCATGTCCGCTGCGCCCGTCCGTAATTACGCCGGGCGTGAACAATATCGTCAAATCGATCTGTCCCTCACCGGGACGAATGTCGATCCAGGTCAGCGGATCGCGTCGGCGCACCTCTCTGTCAGATTCCCGGTAATACATGACATCGATGACAGCCAGCCGGCGTTTTGTGCGGGAAAGTCCGGCAATCTCATCTATCGCGATACCGCTGCGGACTGCAAACCAGTGGCGCACCTGATCGACATCATCGACGAGATTCTGATCGAGCGTCTGAATGAGAAGTGCTTCGTAAGTCCTGGCATAGAATTTTTTAAATACCGGTTTCTGGAATGCATCCGGATACTTTTGAAGAACAGAAGACGCCAGCCGATACGCATAATCGTAATTTCTGGCCAGTTTGCTCAAAATCTGACCATCACACTCCCGGCCATTTTCCACATCAGAAATCAGCTGTTGAGATGCATTATCGGCCTTTTCAATGGCACGCGACAACTCAGCCAGTTCGTCCTCATCCGGGAATTTCGGCTGATAAGGCGGTCGTTTGGGCGTTTCTTCCTGGATGAATTCATCCGTCGCAATGCGATCAGAACGCATGCGCAGTTTGGCCGCAATATACTCCGTCGTCGATGTGTTGATTTCGTGTGCAATTGTATACAACCGTTCAAAATAGGAATCCGCAGAATGGCATCCTCCCGGCATATACTCTGCCCTGACCGGCATCTCCATGCCCAGCAAGTCCGAAAGTACCCGGACGGTATCCATCGGTTCCTTGAGCAGACTCAGATCCAGGTTGAGGAGATTGACGAAATAGCTGACGAGGATACGGTCGCTTCCGGCGCATGCTTCATAAAACGTCGCCAGAGCAAACGTCTTCCCGCGTTTGACGAGGTATTCCAGAAGCCTGACCTGATTGAGCTGAACCAGCTGTCCCTGAATCCGGCTGGCAATTCCCGCACTCAGAAGGCGTCCGATATCTTCTGGCGTCACCCAGCTTGCAAAACATTCGACGATATCATCCGATACACACCGCTCTGTAAAATCATCCAGACACTCTGAAATGTCCGAAATATGCGGCAGTGTTTCCTCTTCGGCATCCAGTATCGACTGCAGGAAGTAATCGATGTTGAAATCCTGAACGACAAATGAACCTTCGCTCGGTTCCTGCTTGAGAATGCGCTTTTTAATGGCGATCAGACGTTCGAGTTTCAGCCTCTGAGTTTCGGTAAACAATTCACCGTGCTTTTCCAGAATCCAAGAAAGCTGGGCTACGGTATAGCCCGCAGAATACTTGATAATTCGGGCGCGCGTGGCTGGCGTATCGATCAGACAGGGACCGCCGTACTTGTAATACTTCTTGAAATCGTCCTTGCTCACCGTATCCAGATCAAACAGCTGGTTTGCCGACGGCAGAATCCTGAAATGGTGTGCATATTCATCATAGCGGGATTCACTATGCGTCACTTCCGGTTCATCAAAAATCACGCCTTTGAAAATTCTGTCGGCTATTTTGAGGATCTGCCCGAGCTGGCTGAGATCGTATCCGGGAAATGCCTCTTCTATCAGCGCCTCAACCCTGAATCTGTCCAGACCTTTTGCCTGTACTGCATTCCTGAGAATCGTTTCAATCTCCGGAACATGTTCATCCCCCTCGAACAGGAATGCCGAAACTATCCTGGCGAGCCAGGCCATCGAAGAGGCATGATTGGAATCGATGGGAATGCCTTTGGATGCACATCTCTCCACCCATTGCCTGACGCGCTGCGCGGCTTTTACCAAAAATGAATCCGGCGTCCTGCCAATCACATGGGCCAGATGCTCCAGATTCTCCAAAAGCGGCCGATAGGAAAAAATCTCGACGGCCTTGCTCTTCCCAAACTGCGGATACAGGACAAAGTTGAGGAAATTCTCATCGTAGAATCCCTCTCCTTCCGAAAACAGAACCATTCCCTGCTCAGAAATGTTCACCGTGATGTGTCCGGCACCGGAATAATGCCTGAAAACAGGATGTTGTTCCTGCTCCACACACAGGATGGGAGATTTCTCACTGGCCCACGACAGTCCGAGAATGCTTTCACCAAGCCCGTCCGAATCCAGAGAAATTTTTCGCAGATCGCACCCAATCACGAGCGGTGTATCGATCATCACCGCATATTTATCGCGTTGTATCCGCCCATCCGAAAGCGACAGCTCACACTTACTCTTTCCGAGATCCAACGAAAGCGCCGACATCCGGTGTGTCTGAACTTCGCCGTGCAGTCTGGCTTTCATCTGTCCTGCCAGTTCCGTCCTGCACTCCCTGTCCAGCAGTTTAAATTCCGGAATGGACTGAACCGGAATCACGGAATGAACACCAAAATCGAGATCTGCCGTCAAATCGGTCGCTATCAATCCTCCCGATTCCTTCGTGATCTTTAAGTCAAATTCACCATCACACTTCGAAAACTCAGAATGAAGCTTGTCAAAATCCAGTGGAACAGACTTATCCCAGGCGACATTGCCGGTCATTTCCAGATCGAGCGTCTGTACATATAACGTCGTATTTTCTGCCCTGACACCAAAATCCATTCGGCCTTTCAGAGGTACCGAAGACATCTTCAAGGGCATGCGCAGATCCGATTTGAGGCGCGGTTCATGCGCAACAACTTCGACCGCATTCGGGAAAATCCGCGACCCCTCTTCTATCTCGATATGTCCATGGATATCATCCCCCTCGCCGATCAGCGAAAGCGTCCATTCATGAAGCGCAAGCTTTTCTCCGCAGGCAATCAGCTGATCGTCCCGGGTCGTCAGATCAATACTGGCCGTCACCGTTTCTTCTTCGTGATTCTCGATCACCGCCTTGAAGTGAATCGATATTTCATCCGAATTCCGGTCCGCCTGAACCCTGATCTTGGCATGGCTCTTTCGGTTGGCATCGATGCCGAACGAGCAGAATCTCCCCGCGCGCCCAAGCAGCGCAAATGCGAATGGCGTAAATTCAAAATCCAGCAAAAATGCGCCATCCAGATGTTCGAGCATTCCTAAAAAAGTCTTCGAAAGACTCGAGCCCTGCTCCGATGTCACACAAAACTGGGCCAGAAGATTCTGCAGTTCAGCATCAAAACGCGTAAGCAAAATCCCCGGAAGTTCCAAATGTTCCATCGGAATGCGGCGCTTTTCACTGACGACGATTTCACCAGTAATAAACAGCGAAAGGCGCTTTGTATCGCGCTTCGGCTGAGCAACGATTTCAATTTCCGAAACGCTGAAACCATCGATGACGCTGTCCATCTTTTCTTCGCCGAATTCGAGAACCCTGTTGAGAAATTCCCTCGACTTTTCCAGCGCAACAGGGCTCATTTCGATGGCTTTTTCACTCGTTTTTTCAGCCGTCTCGACGATCTTCTTCCACCCCTTCGAATCCGCTATTTTATCGATGTAGGGGGAAGCATTCTTTTCCCAAAAATCGCCGGCCTTCTTAAAACTTTCCGTTTTACGGATAACGTCCGCTTTCTTGCCGATAAAATCGCCGGCTTTTGTGAAAAACTCGCTCTTTTTAATCCGTTCCGAAAATGACTCTTCATTCTCGTCGCGAACTTCATCAGTATTATCCTTGTTATTCTTATCTTTCCTGATAGTCGGAGCTATCAGCGTGCTGAGTTCGTCCAGCGTCGTCAGAATATTGATGATGCGAACAGGTTTTGTGAGCTTCAGATTCACCTTTTCAGCACTCAAAAGCTTCTTCGGATTATCCGCGCAGTATAATTCAATTTCAAACTCAGTCTCCGGCCTGACCTCGATCTTCACAGCCCTGTCCGTCAGAATCAGCTCATGCATGCCGGGAACAAATCTCCCCCTCGATTTCATCGCCAGAGAACTGACATCCAGCGGCATCTGTTCATCCGTTTTCAAAACGATATTTGCAAGGGGTCTGTCCGCTTCAAAAAGCTGCTGATTGCCAAAACTGAAGCCTGCCTTGATTGTCTCAATCATTACGTTCACCTGAATATTAACGATTTGAATAAACCGAATACACTTTCTGCTTTTCTGCTGCCCGGGCTATTGGGCGATAAATCGCACCAATACGCCCGGGTGCACGCACTATTGGCTGTTGCCAATACGGCGTGCATTTTAACATGAAACAGCAAACAACAACAAAACATGACCTATTCCCAAATGACGCCATTTGCAATCCTCTGTTTCATTAAAATCATTCCCCGGTCCATTTTCCAAGAAAACGCCATCATCCTCTGTGATTGACAGAATAAGCGCCGGTTGCTCCGAAAACTGCGATTAATATTTTGTTCAGACGTTCCGGAGAATGTCTCATCGCGCATTCAATTCAGGCTATGTTTAAGCAGCATGGATATGCAATGTTC
>JAFRYG010000218.1 GCA_017441205.1 Pseudomonadota bacterium | reverse complement strand
TGCAATGACGATAAGTTGTTGTAACTGGTTAAGTTCCATTCTATCTCCAGTATTCCCATGCGTATTGCACAACCTATTGCCACACGCACAACAGAACCCTCGGAAACAACTCCCGATATCAATCCTTTATCATGGTTTACGTCGTTCAGCTAATGGCTTTTGAATCTATGTGCCAAGAGTTCACATCATGAATGTTCGAATGTGAACTTTAACCACTTTGAGTTCACATCATGCATGTTCGGATGCGAACTTTAACCACTTTGAGTTCACATCATGCATGTTCGGATGCGAACTTAAACCACTTTGAGTTCACATCATACATGTTCGGATGCGAACTTTAACCACTTTGAGTTCACATCATACATGTTCGGATGCGAACTTTAACCACTTTGAGTTCACATCATACATATGCGATTGATACGCTCTCCGCGCTCGCGTATTGCGCCCCGCGCAATAGCGAGGCGGCCAAAGGCCGTATTTGCGGTGGCAGGGACGCGCGGTCTGCACGTCTCTATCGCCGCAAATAGGCCGAAACGCATGGCGTATCGGCGCAGCCGATAGCCCGCGCCACAAGATTACATCACCAAACCAGAGCATCGCTTTGTTTTGGTTGCTCTGCTGATCGTCTGCGGCTACAATTCATCTGATTTTATATGCAGCAGGGGACATCAGTGCCCGCAGTAACAGTGATGAGCCGAAATCATGAAAATGTTACCAGCCATTATCGCAGTTTTGATCATCCTCACAGCCTGTTCGGAATCCCACAACGAAAGCGCCGAAACAAATGGCAACCCCACAAACACGGGCAACAACACTGAAAAGCAGGATGACAATACCGGAAAGCAGGATGACAATACCGGAAAACAGGATGCTGACTCAGGAAAACAGGATGCTGACTCAGGAAAGCAGGATGCTGACTCAGGAAAGCAGGGTGCTGACTCAGGAAAGCAGGATGATGACTCCGGAAAACAGAATGATAACTCAGGAAAGCAGGATGATGACTCCGGAAAACAGAATGATAACTCCGGAAAGCAGGATGATGACTCTGGAAAGCCTCTGAATGAAGGGAAGTTCGTCTCTGTTCCCATGCATCGAACGCCGGATGGCGTACAACCCGGAACGGGCATCGTGTTCTGGCCAGATCGTGCCAAATCCCTGCACAAAACTTACGGCGATGCAATCAGCCTCGAGTTTTCGTACTGTCTTCCTTCGGATGTCGTCACGGGCAAAACTGACGGAAAACTTCAGTACAATTGGGATTCGTTCGATGCGCTGCTCGACGATATCGCCTCGCGAGGTCATCAGGCCGTCATCCGATTTCGATACGAATATCCTGCGGGCCACGATGGTTCCAGCGATGGTAAAACAGCGGTTCCCGCCTACATCAAAGCTCTGTCCGACTATCACGAAACCTATGCAGCCGACCCGGGCGGCGACGGTCCTACCCATTATGCCGATTGGAGCAATGATGAGCTCAAGTGGTTCACAACGCAGTTCTATAGCGACTTCGCCGCGCGGTACCGCAGTGATCCGCGCATTGCCTTTATGGAAATTGGCTTCGGTCACTGGTCTGAATACCATATCTACGGCACGAAGCTTAAGCCGGGCATAAACTTCCCCGATAAAGACTACCAAAAGCAGTTCTTAAAACATATCGACGCGACACTTGGCATTCCCTGGCTCATCTCAATCGACGCTGCAGATGATGAATATTCGCCCATCACAGAGTCCGGCGATCTTCAAAAACTCGCCTTTGGCCTGTTCGACGACTCGTTTATGCATGAAGAGCATGAAATCGGGTCTGGTGACGGCTACAACGAGGAATGCTGGATCGCCATGGGACCTGACCGCTGGCAATCCGCACCAGCCGGCGGCGAAATCAGTTACTACGAGGATGACGATCAAAAGAACTTCCTGTCCACCACCGGCATGTACGGCACGACGTGGGAAGAAGCTGCAGCAAAATACCACATTACATTTATGATCGCGAATGACGCAACGGAAGGCAATCATGCGACGCCCGAGCGCGTCCGCGCTGCATCCCGCGCAACCGGCTACGCGTTCGAGGTCACAGCCTGCGCAACAGACGGCAGTACCACAAAAGTCACGGTTTGCAACCGCGGCATCGCCCCGTTGTACCGCGACGCCTATTTTTCCATCGGCAACATCCGCGCTGCAACGACGCTGCGCGGACTCCTTCCCGGCCAATGCGCAGAACATACGATTGCCGCAGCACTACAGGAGGAAGCAGAACTCCACATCGAATCCGATGTCATTCTGCCCTCACAACACATCGATTTCTCGGCCAACATTCCATAGTTTGTGGGGCGAGCGATTGGCTTTCAACCAATACGCCTCGCCATTCGGGCTATCGGCGGCGCGTGGGCACGTGTCGCGACAAGTGCCCACCGTCGCCAATACGCCCTCTGTGCTCGCCTATGTACTCGACGGTTTAAGAGACGTTCGACCGAACGTCTACACCGTCTGCGTGCATACGGCTCGCGTTTATCTCTACTCCCCTTCCAAAACTGTCTTTAGTTCTTCCATAAAAAGTGCCGAAACAGGCGTAAACTGTTGATGTTTTTTCCAAATAATATACATTTTTGTCTCAAGTCTGGGGTTGAGCGGCCTAAAACACAAGTCACTTTCTGTACTGGTATTGGCCAAATTATCAAACGTGAGCAAGTATCCCAGCCCTTCTTTTACAAATATACTTCCATTATAAAATAGATTTATCGTCGTAAATATATTCAATTTCTCGACTTTATCGCCGCACCAGCGAGGAAAATCTGTATAAATTGCCTGTATTGAGCAAATCAACGGCAGACCGAGCAGGTCTTCATATCGAATTGTTTTCTTTTTGGCCAGCTTGCTGTCACGCCGCATAACAAGTCCCCATACATCAGGCACTGGAATTTCGATATAATTGTATTTGGACAAATCCGGCGACTCACAAATCAGCGCAAAATCGAGCTGTCCGCGATTCAATCGCTCCGCGACCTGTTCGGTATTGCCGCTCGTCAAATGATATCGAACGCCCGGATAACGCGTCTGAAACGCCTTCACAGCTTCGGCAATATACCGAATCTGGTACGATTCACCGCATCCTATATAAATATCGCCGCCCGTGATATCATCCAGCGATTTGAATTCCGATACCGTCTTATCGACCATTGCTACGATATCTTCTGCGCGCTGGAGCAGCAGCATTCCTTCTTCGGTCAGATTCATACTCGCACTGCCGCGACGAAACAGCTTTTTGTCGAGTTCTTCCTCGAGCTCCTTCATTTGCTTGGACAAAGCCGGCTGCGAGATATGAAGCCGTTCTGCGGCTCGAGTCATGTTGCCTTCGCGCGCAATGACGATAAAGCTCTTTAAGATGCGTATTTCCATTGCAGTGAACCTGTTTCATTTGTGAGATGTGGTTTGATTCTCATCCTTTCGGCGCGGCATCTGCATGCTGCCTGGCGATGTATTTTTATACATCTGGCCAGGCGCTTCGATTCCAGACATAATGCGTGCCTCGGCCGATGCCTTCGGTATCCAGAATACCAAAGAATACGAGCTCCTTGAGATCGCGCAATGCCGTATCGCCGGAACATTTTGCGAGCTTTGCATATTTGGACGTCGTCAGTTTGCCCTCGAATGGTTCCATCAAACGAAGCAGTACGCGCCTTTGACGATCATTGAAGGCAATTTGCACATGGGCATCCCAAAAACGGGCACGGCGAATCGCCTGACCAATCACCAGGTCGGCGTTTTCCAAAGCCCCGGACAGGCAATCCAGAAACCACGAAAGCCACGGTGTGATATCCAGGCCGCCGCGCTGCGTCGATTCGAGCATGCGATAGTAGGACATGCGCCTTTGCTGTATAGCTGATGTCATACTGTAATAACGTTGCGGCATGGCGTCGGCGCGGGCGAGCAGTTTATCAGTCAATGTGCGCGACAGACGGCCGTTACCGTCATAAAAGGGATGAATGGTCACAAACCATAGTGCGGCAACGCCCGCTTTGAGAATCGGTTCTACGGTGTGTTCGCCGTTCACCCATTCAATGAGTTCATCCATCATGCCCGGAACCTGCGCCGACGGAGGTGCTTCAAAATGTACATTTTCTTGACCGATTACACCCGAAATCACGCGCATCGGCTCATTGCCATGCCGATACCCCCCAACTTCGGAGCCCCCCGCAGGAAACAACTTTCTGTGATACGCCCATAGCTGTTCATGACTCATTGGTGCATCCGCATTTCGGCACGCGTCCACCATAACATCGACCAAACCATCAATGTAGTGGCTGGGCACAGGCAGGCCCGCTGTTTCCAACCCCAGCCTCATCGCAACCGAGGATCGGACCTGCGCTGCATCCAGCACAACCCCCTCAATCTCGCTCGACCCCACGACATCCGCAGTCATGGCCGAAAGTGCTGTATCTAACTCCACGCGCATTCCCAGCGACGCCAATGCACCGCGCAATGCCCCAAACTGCTCGCGCACGTTTCCAAGCGGTCGCACCAGCGACTCAGAATCCCACACAAATGCAGGCCAATTTGCTTGTTCCCAAATCCACTGAGGCATCCGACAGCTCCTTCTGCGGTGCAAATGAATTATTTACGCCGCAAATTTGCGGTGTAAACCAGATGATACAAGTTTTTGACTTCGGAAGCCAGTATTAGCTGTAGTTAATCGTATACCGAATTGGCCCATCGTCGGAATTCCACGCCGCGACTGGATTTAACGCGGTACCCTACCGAAATCACCATGTCCAGATTGTAGCACTCTACCATGCGCTCGACGTTTCTCTGTCCCTCCATTTGAACTGTCACAAATTTTGCGACTGTTGAATCGTCGAGCTCCTCCCTGAGCGCATTGGCAATGTGCTTGCCGATTGTCTTGACGTCGCGCCCAAAAAGTTCCGCAAGCCGCGCGCGGTTTAGCCAAACGGTCTCGCGATCTGTCTGCACCTGCATCGTCACCGTACCGTCACTTGATTCGAATAACACCAGGTCGTTCATCTGTTTGCCTCCATGCATTGCGCTGCCCCATTGCAGTGATTTATCACAGGTGTCTTTATTCACTCGCTCTATGAGGGCGAGTCAAGGGGAATGCATAATGCATAATAATGTGATATATGCTCGCCTTGGCACGTGTCACAACACGTGCCTACGGCTCGCCTTTCGGGCTATGCGCCCAATCGCGCTATGCGGTGCGATTGGCGCATACGCCCTCTTGCCGCCTCGCCATTGGCTGCGCCAATACGCGGGCGGAGTTTGCAAGCAGGGGTGCTCGGCGATGGAACAAAGCCTATTGCGCTCCGCATGCCGCAGACATAGGCGCGCCAGCGAGCGTAGAGACGTGTCGTGACACGCCACAAAGCGAGCGATCACACACGTACCATACAATTCAGAACCACACTGATCATCGTTTCTTTCTCTTCAGCGCGCGATTCGGCGATGAGTATGGTCAACGCAGCAAGTGCATGGTCTTCGATGAGTTTTTCACCATCGATAAACAGCGCATGATTTTGATTCAAAAAATGTAGAAACAGCGTTGCTGCGATGCGTTTGTTGCCGTCCAAAAAACTATGATTCTTGGTCAAAAAGTATAACAGATTCGCCGCCTTTTCTTCCATGGTTGGATAGATATCCTGACCGCCAAATGACTGATAGATATTGCCGATGCTGCCGCGAAATGAATCATCTTTCTCTTTGCCGAACAAATCAGATGTTTCCGAAAACCGCATGGAATCAATGACTTCGCGGCATTCTTCATACGTCAGGATATGGGTAGCCGGCTGGCCTTTGGGACGCTTGAGACAGCCGTGATCATAGTCGTCCAGCATGTCCAGTGCGGTCGTATATCGCTCGATCACCGTCAAAACCTGTTGCACATAGAGCGCATGCCCGTTGCGCCGCAGGATTTGTATCACCTTGCCGAGTTCTTTCATGCGCCGCTGGTTGACCGCATATCCCTCCAGAATATAATGGCGCAGCACCGAATTTGCCCATCGGCGGAATTCTACGCCACGACTGGATTTAACGCGGTACCCTACCGAAATCACCATGTCCAGATTGTAGTACTCTACTTGATAGTTCTTGCCGTCCGCGGCAGTTGTCGCAAATTTTGCGACAACTGAATCGTCGAGCTCCTCCCTGAGCGCATTGGCAATGTGCTTGCCGATTGTCTTGACGTCGCGCCCGAACAATTCCGCAAGCTGCGCACGATTTAGCCAAACGGTCTCGCGATCTGTCTGCACCTGCATCGTCACCGCACCGTCACTCGATTCGAATAACACCAGGTCGTTCATCTGTTTGCCTCCATGCATTGCGCTGCCACATTGCAGCGATTTATCACAGGTGTCTTTATTCTCTCGCCCTGGGCGAGCGAGTCAAGGGGAATTCATAAAATAGCGCGCCGCATGCCGCAGGCATAGGCGCGCCAGCGAGCGTAGAGACGTGTCGTGACACGTCTCAAGCGAGCGCTAAAGATACAACCTAAAGATACAACCGACCGCATATCGCGCAGCGATAGCGACCGACGATATTATTACTTGTCATCATAATGTCCTTTGCATTGTTTAATCATAACCGAATCATCATTAATATAATATATCAGTCTGTCTTTTTCATTGATTCGTCGACTTCAGCTACCATCCGGATCATTTTTTAAAGGTTCTGGTTTGCCTGTACCTTCAAACGGCGTTCGACTGATTTCTCGCAGAAATGCATTGATCTTTTTGATCATCCGTTTGTCGTTTTCCTGCCAATACAGATAATCTTCCCAGGCACTTTCTGCAAAAACAAATTTAGTCATTTTCGAGTTCTTCTAATTCATCCATTGTTTTTACAACTACCTGTCCGGCATGCAGTTCATTGGTAGCTTGATGCAATGCATTCTGATTGGACTGTGAAAAGAACGGATCGCCAATTCTGAACGGAATCCCTTGTTCACGCACGGCTTGTCGAAGAAATATATTCACAGCGGTACTAAGCGTCATTCCAAGGGCCTCAAACAGTTTTTGTGCATCCTGCTTGAGTTCTGAATCAATCTTAATATTTGTACTCACAACAGCCATGATGATCCTCCTCAATGAAGCAATCTCATCTAAATATAGTATAACACGTTGTGTGCACAATGTCAACATCATGGACGCATCCGTTGTTCAAATGTTGCGGTTGGCAAGCCGTATGCCGCAGGCATAGGGGCGCCTAATCAATATATCCCAAATCTGCCAATAAGACGCCAGCATAATCAGGTGTGAGCGAATAGGATAACGTTCGTATTGCCTGGAGATAAAGGACAGAATTTGTCCATTAAAACGCATTTAAGGGACAATTTTGTCCCCTGAACGTCACACCAGCCCAAGGGGTACAACATTTTTCAGCAGATATTCTTTTGAAGCCTCTCACATGATGTGAATGGCATATTGTGATGTTTTTGTGAGGTTTCTGACTTGCAAGTCTAAAACTTTGTTCAAAAAATCATTTTTCAGACATACAAGTCAGAAACTTTTAAAATCAAATTGTCTCGCGATAGCGGACGGCGTCCATCCGAACAAACGCATCACCTCGATTTCATCTGTGTGTTATTTGTATATGGAATAACATGAAATAAAATATAAATATTGGATATTTCAGACAAATCGCGGTATCAAAATATCAGCAGGGCGCGGCGTATCGCAGATAGCCGCGCCAGCGAGCCGTAGAGACGACCGATCCGGGCGTCTCTAGGCGAGCGCCTGGAAGGCGCCGTATTCATAACCGTGGGTGTACGCATAGCGGACGCCCACGGTTGGCGCGGCGTATCGCAGATAGCCGCGCCAGCGAGCTGTAGGGGCGTGTCGTGACACGCCCCAAAGCGAG
>JAFRYG010000217.1 GCA_017441205.1 Pseudomonadota bacterium | reverse complement strand
AAACTCGCAGAGCCCAGTGAACAAAGGCTAATCATGAGTCGATTGCCGATAGGCAAAAGAGACGATATGAGTAGCCTATTGTGAACTGTGTAGGGGGTGTTCACAATCGAACACCCCCTGCCGCGTAAGCGTATAAGAAAACAATCATCGCGCTGCCAAGCGCGAATATGCTCACGATTGATATAGCCACAATTAGAGAGCAGTGAAAACTACACGATAGCAATCAGTTCGACATCAAAAACGAGCATACCGGCGGGCGCTCCCGGCATGCCTTTATAGGCAAGATTTTCCGGAATCCACAGCCTGCGCTTTTCGCCTTCGACCATTAACTGAACGCCTTCCGTCCAGCCTGCGATCACCTGATTCAGGCCAAAATCGATGGGCGTTCCGCGCACGACACTCGAATCGAACATCGCACCGTCCGTCGTCCACCCTGTGTAATGAACGCGAACGCGACTGGTCGCCGTCGGATGGCGCGTTCCCGTCCCTGGCTGCAGAACTTTCGACGCCAGTCCGGATGCCGTCACATCGGCATCAGCAGGCGGCTGTGCAACATCATCCGGTGCAGCTATCGCCTTTGGTTCCGGCTTCACTTCATGAATATCGATTGTGAACACGAGCGTTCCCGACAATTCCCTGCCTTGCGGATCGACCCCCAATTCCTGAGGTACCCAGGCAATCAGGCTGTCACCTTCGTGCGCATGCATCAGCACTTCGCGGAATCCCGGAAAAAACGCCTTCACAGGCCCAATGAGCGGTTCGCCCATCTCGATCGAGGAGTGAAAACGGGTTCCGGTCTTTTGATGCCATCCCGTAAAATCAATTGCGACCACATCCGTCGCCTTGATTTCATCTTTCCCCGCACCGCGCCGGACGATTTCGAACATCAGTCCACCATTGAGCTTCACAGCTCCCGGCGTCGGTTCCATCGCCGGCTTTTCCGGCGTCACAATATCCAGAATTTCGAATTCAAAGACGAGCGTTCCCTGCGGTGCATCCGGAATCCCCTTGTAGGCGAGTTCCTCCGGAATCCATACGCGAAGCGACTCTCCGGTACGCCCGAGCTGGAGTGCTTCACTCATTCCCGGAATGAGCTGATCGATCGGGAATGTCGCAGGTTCACCTGTTGGAATACTCGAATTGAACATCTTTCCGTCTGTCGTCCAGCCGGTATAGTGAAGCTTCACCCAGTCTTTGGCTGTGATGACTTTTCCATCCGGATTCGATTTCAATATGAGATAAGCTATTCCGGATTCCGTTTTCTGTGCTGTCGATGGCGCTTTCTCGACATCTGCTGGCGCCTTAATCTGCTGGGTCATAATCCTCGCTTTTTAAATATACAAAAACACCAATGCCGCCAAAGGCGGCTAAAATGCAGCAAAGGCGTTGCCATCAACGCCTTTGCTTATCTTCTGATACGATTAATGGAAATCGAGGAGCTCGATCTCAAAGACGAGCATACCTGCCGGTGCTCCCGGCTGACCTTTATAGGCGAGTTCTTCCGGAATCCATACGATGCGCTTTTCACCGACGACCATCAGCTGAACTGCTTCCGTCCAGCCGGGAATGACCTGATTCAGGGCAAACTCTATAGGTTCACCACGTGCAACGCTCGAATCAAACATCGCACCATCTGTCGTCCACCCGGAATAATGCACTTTGACCGTGCTTTCTGCGGTAGGATGCGTCGTTCCGGTTCCCGGCTTAATAATTCTCCAGGCAATTCCGGATTCTGTCTTCTGGGTATCGGCACCCGGAGCTGCAACGTCCGCAGGAGGCTGCGGCAATGCGGTTGCACTGTTGACAGTGACCTCAAAGATCAGCGTGCCGGCCAGTTCGCCTTCGGGTGAAATACCAAGTTCCTGGGGAACCCACATCTGAACGACATCCCCCACCTTGACTTTGGGAAGGATCTCTTTCCACGCCGGGAACATCGAACTTACGGGAGCTTTGATGTCTTCGCCCATTTCAAGCGACGACTGGAATCGCTTGCCATCGTTCTGCGTCCACCCCGAAAATGCCAGTGAAACCAGATGATTTTCCGTCAGCTGCTCCGCAGCGGGATCCGTCTTGATGACGCGATAGGCCAATCCCTTATCGAGTTTAATGGCATCCGCAGGAATATCCTTCGGAGGCATGACCGGTGTAATGACGTCGATAATATCGAATTCAAAGACGAGCATTCCAGCCGGTGCATTGGGGCTGCCGTTATAAGCCAGTTCCTCGGGAATCCAGACACGGAGTTTCTCACCGGACTTTGCCAGAAGCATGGCTTCCTTCATGCCGGGAATCAGGCTGTCCGGCGTGAAGATTGCCGGATTTCCGTCGATCGTGCTCGTATCAAACATCTTTCCGTCTGTCGTCCAGCCGGTATAGTGCAGCTTGACCAATGAATCCTGAACAACGGGCTTTCCGCCATCATTGGCTGTCAGCTTTTTATAGGAAAGGCCCGATTCTGTTTTGACTGCATCGGCAGGAGGCGCTGCGACATCGGCGGGAGCCGGTACCGATGGCGGAACAATTGCATTGGCAATATCATTGGCTGCTGCTTCAATTGCCGGATCCGTAGGTGCTGCGGCACCATCGGCAGCAGGAGCCGCGGCATCTGCCGCCGGCGCTGCAGCGGCATCTGCTGCCGGGGCGGCAGCTTCTGCAGCGGGAGCTGCGGCAGGAGCAGGCTGTTCATCAACTTTTTTCTTACATCCTGCGAACCCAAAGAGCATCAACCCTGCCAAACACAAAACGAGACTTTTTTTCATATTCACTCCAAAAATAAAACAAGTTCTGTTTCACGCCTCAAATAAAGCGTACGTTTTGACGATTCTCAATACCGCGATTTATGCCAACTGGCAAGCGTTCCAAATGCCGAATATGCAATGAATCAAAATACTTGCGTGCGGATTGAACAATTCACATCCAACTCCCCGGACCTTTTGTGCACTCCAGGGGGAAAACATGCATAAGATATGGTGAATCCTCAATGATTCCGTCATCGAATAAAATGAAAAAATCCCCTTCTCTACCGGAGAAGGGGATTCGTGACAATCTCAGCACAACGGCTGAATTCTATCGGTAAATTGCGTACGTCAGATTGTCTGCAAGCGACAAACCGGCATCATAAGCCATGTAATTGAATATCGTCACGACATCTTCGTCAGTCAGTTTAAAGAATGCCGTCAGATTTGCTGCTCCGCCAACCAGACGCGATGTATTGTCGGTAATCGTACCTGCCGTCATACCGCCGCCGATGTATGCCGCATCGGTTGCAATGGCTCCTGCGATGGCAGCCGCATTCGAAAACACCGTCGATGCTTCGCGCATAATCGTGGCACCATTGCTGTAAATCGTTTCCATCGTTGCAGAATCAACAACGCGAATTTCCGCTTCCATATAGAAATTGATGGGCGACAGCATGGACTCTGACCACAATCCAAATCTGCGTACTTTAAGAGAAATGCGCAGATCTGGGTTTTGATCCGCATTGACTGCGACCAGATGTGTCGTACCAACAAAACCATCATCAAACCCCTTGGCAACCAGTCCGATAATCCCATTCGTATTGATCAGCCTGACCAGACGTTCCTGCTGTTCATGGCTCACAGCCATCGCGCTCACGGATGATGCCAGATTGACTGCAGCACCAATCGCACCAAGAACACCTTTTCTCTTATCCGATACGACATCGTTGGATTCGATCACGACGCTCACTCGCGTTGCTGATGAAATCTGGCTATAATAATTACTGCTCTTGGCAACGTATTCCTTCAGGCTCGGACCACATCCGGCCATGACCATCATCATGAAAACCAACGCCAAAACTGTAATAATATGTCTCTTCATATGAATGTCCTCTATGCAAACACCACACGTTAACTGACCGCCCCCCGCCACTTCCAAGCAACATAAATGCCAAAAAAAAGACAGGACAATATATTGCCCTGTCTTTTACATAAACGCAAACGAAATGCAGTTCATGGAAACAAGAATATTCCCATATTAATCGTTATCTTTGCATTCCTCGCACTTATCGCATTTATCTTCCGAGCAGCAGCATGATTCCTGCTCACCGGACATATCATCTTCAGCCTCGGAATCATCAGCATACAGCTCATTGAGGGCTTCGATATATTTATCGCAGCACTCCGGAAGCGTCAGTTCATCGCGTCGAACGAGTTTATAAACTTTTTTGCCGAGCTTCTGGTAAATTCTGTCCGCATCATAATCGCGTTTTTTCTCTTCGACGAATTCCTTGCCCTGTTTTGCTGTTTCTTTCACGGTTTCCTGGGCTTTATTCAGAACATTTTTGCCGATCGCGGTTGCATCTGACAAAAAGGAAGAGAATTTATCTTTCATCGTCGGTTCGTTTTCTGCCATTTCTATTCTCCTTTTGTAATTTGCTGTACATACAGCACGTTATTGACAGGCCTTTGAATCAGCCGATTTGATTTCCTTGATGACCAGATGATAGCGCTCAATCCTTAGCTTGTCGCTCTCTTCTGCCGTCGAAAGTGCTTCCTGGATCACCTGACAGGCATCCCAGTATTTATGACCGCGCACCAAAATAACTGCTTTGGCAAATGCATAATCGTATGGCAAATGTTCTGTTGCCTCCGAATGCATCAGTTTTTCAAGTTTCACTTCATCCGACAAAGATGATTGTTCAATCTGCCATCTGAAAAACGTCAGACGCTCCTCGGGAGGCTCCAGTCGTTCCCTAGGAAACTGACGTGACGCCACCGAAACCCACAAATGCCGGTGTAAAAGCTGAACAATGCGTTTCTTTTCGGCAATCAGCTTTCCGGAATCGTTCACGAATCCTTCACGTACAGCCAGTTCATGGAATTTCTGAACGCCGGTATCGATGTGCTTTTCAAGTTCGGGTTCGAGCTCTCCGCATTTCTTAAGAATTTCAGCTCTCTTGCCATCCTGGCCGTCATAAAGTGCATAGAGCTCTTCAAATGCTTCCTGCGACGCCCAGTAATCAATCTGAATATTATTTCTGGTTACGAGTTCCATCGCATTGGCATTGAACTTGTCAGACGCATCTCGCCAACCATCCTCACCAGCGGCAGCAAGAGCGCTGTAATTCATCCAGTCACAGATAACCTGTTGACCAATATCCTGCCCCTGAACATCGACCTTCTGGCCAAACCAGTTCGCATACGTCTTGTCCAGGATCTCCAGTTGGGCATCAAGCGGTTCAAACTCCAGCGTCTTTTTCGAAACCGACTCCACAATCATCATCACTACAAACGCCAAAATAATGACGATTCCAAGAATGATCATGACCCGCTTGCTTGTATTCATCACGTTCCTTTTAACATGAAAAACGATGCCAACCACCCTCCATACCATATCATATCCCGATATAAATGACTAGGAGATCTCTGAATAATGCAAGATTGGGGCATTGCGGGGCATAGCCCCGCATCGGGGGGGGCCGGAATGAGTGCCATCCGGCGAATGGCACGAATGAAGAGCCCAGTGAGCAAATCAAATGCGCAAGTCGAAGCACTTTGTGCGAAAGACGATGCGTATTTGATATTGCGAACTGAGGATGGCGCGTATTTGCGCAGCAAATAGCGCCGCAGGGGGCTTGGCCCCCTGAATATAAAGCAAATAAACGTGAAAGCTCCGGTTCGCGAAAAAAAATCGTACACCAAAGTGAAACAAACACACCCTCGATGGCATCATTGATGTGAAGGAATCGTCCTTCCGCTTTTTGGAGGTGCCATGTATTCATCCGGATTTGTCTGACGCTCACTGCCCAACATAATGTACAGACAACCGAGGGCCGGTCTGCAGCGTCATCGATTCCCGGACGCGGGACGAGATGCTGAAGTGCTGTACATGCCAGCACATCTGAATGCTTTTTTTACGACATCCAAAGTCGGAAAGGGATTGGTGTGCAAATTCGCTGGAAATTTTGGGTTGGACGGCGAGTCGGCGGGTGGGAAGGGAGAATGAGGTAACCCTGAGTTACCTCAAATAATATAAAACCACATTATACCACATGTAGGTGTTAAACATAATCACCGGTATTCACATGAACAGCGAGTTATGAGCTGCGGGTTATGATTGGGGAGTTATCCAGGAGTTGCGTTAAAAACCATTATCGAAGCAACGCATTCACCGCTATAAGCTAAAACCTCCCCCAATTCAGGAAAAGCCCGGCTCACTGCCAAAGCAAAACGTCGTTTTCGCTGGAAATCTGACGAATGATGCCGTCACGAATTTCGTAGGATTCCCCCCAAACTGTTTCTTTGCCATCGATCGAGAGCAGATAACTGCCATCCGTCAGAGCGAGGAAACGATGGCCATAACTATCGACACAAGTGACGTCGGCAAACAGCTGCATGCCATCGATCATTCTGTCCTTAACCATCTGGTAATGTGGGAGGATGTTTGTTTCTGTAAGCCCGAGGCCGGGAATCCATCGCTGATAATCTGGATCGATGGCTTCACCGTCGAGCTCCGGCTGAGCATAGACGATTTTGGCTGAATTCATGGTACCGGCGCTGATTCCGATGACAATGCCCTTGAATGCCTTGATTTTGTCAGCCAATGAGAGCTGATGAAAAAAGTAATTCTGGGTAGGGACATGACCGCCGCCGAGCATAATGACCTGATAGGACAGGAGTTTTCTGGCTGAGGTGTCCTCTGTGCGGTAATCCCAGAGATCCATTCTTTCGAGCGGCAAGCCGGCATCACGTATGGCTTCAGCAAAAAAATCAGTCATCTGTTTATTGGCAGGTTCATCGTCTGGAAAGGCCGTAATCATCAGGACCTTGGCCGACTTTGGCCAATACTTGTGCAGATTGTCGACGAATTGGTTCATCGGATCGAGACCGAGGACCTTTCGGCTGTTGTCGAGAGGTCTGCTGGGGCTGCTCGTAAAAAATCCTATCATAAAGAGATCCTTTAGCCAGATGATGCATCTCCTGAACACATTCAGATCAGGGCTTAAAACCTACAATAAGGAACGACACCGATTGACTGCCTGACAAACAGCATCCGATTGTCTGGCATGTTCAGAGTATTTAAGTGCCTCATCGTATTTTTTCAGATTTGTGCATGCAATGGTCAAAAATTCATAGGCTCTTTCGAGCTGATCCTTATCGCTGGCAGCACGTTTCATCTGGTGACCGCATCTTTCCAGCACAGTCCATTGATGATCGCGAGCTGCAATCAGACCGCGTTCGTAGGCCTTTTCTGCCTCGAGGCTCACGCGCTCAAGATTCTTAAGGCTTTTGCTGGATCCGCCGCTGAATGCTTCCCGTGCGACCTGGATATTCGCCATGATAAAAAATACCGAGATGATGATCATCCACACACTTTGCTGCCATATCGACCAAGCCATGATCAGCAGGACAAAAACGATGCTTATCGAAGCCGATATTTTGAGGGCGGTCTGAGGATTCTTGCAAAAACGAGCAATAATATGATTCAGCACCTTGCTTCCATCCATGGGAATTGCCGGAATCAGATTAAAAACGCCCCAAAACAGATTCACCATGCTCAGGTAATAAATAAACACGCAATAATATGGCACAGGCTGACCAGCCTGAAGCACATAGAGTTCCAGCACATGTAAAATGCCATAAGCTATTCCGCCAACGATCAAACCAGCCAGTGGCCCTGCCAGCGTTATCCAGAAATCCTGTTTGGGACCCGCAGAACGGGGATACTTCGTTATTCCGCCCATAAAATGCAGGACGATCTCAGGATTCAAATGATAACGCTGCGCCACCAGTGCGTGGCCGAATTCGTGAATCAACACACCCAGAATCAGACAGATTGCAAAAATAAAACTTTCGGCAACGCCGCCGATGCCAACGCTCAGAATGAGGATGAGCACGATAAACATCGGTTGAAAACTGACCGGTATGCCTTTAAATGTAAATATATGTATTCCTTGCATAAGCATCCCTCCATGCAAACAATCCATGCGTTTACACCAGAACGCATTTTTTGTCCGATTTCTTTCCTACTTTTTCTAAAACCATCCCACTGAATTGCTTCCAGCTCAAAATTTAATGCTCAATTTTATTCCGTGGGTTTCATCCACGGCTAATCATATAGCGCCCCGCCGGGGCACCGGCGATTACGACCCGATGGGGCGCTGGCTGATTTTATTACGCATTAATCCAATAATAATCTGTACAGACGTGTCGCGACACGTCTCTAACTATCATTAAGCATTATGAATTAAGCATTATGAATTAAGCATTATGAATTAAGCATTATGAATTAAGCATTATGAATTAAGCATTATGAATTGCTCAATACCCCCAAAAAATGACCTGCCCCGAATATCCGGCTATAATCAGGATCGTGTGCACAACAGCACCCCAATAAAGCCAATCACGGAGGAATGGCAATGAGCATGGAACGGGAAGCGGAAGTCCTTGAAATGCCTACGCACGGCAATACCGATGTCACCCACGCAAGACGTATCGCACAGGGCCGCGCTGCAGTTGAACGATATGTCGAAAGGCTCGAAAATGCCACCGAGCGACTCAAAATCGGACCTGAAGCATCTGAGCTCTATTGTGCACTCGCAGAACTGCGCGAGGGCATGATTGAAAATGATCCGCAGCAGGTTGAAAATTTCTACCACAAGGCCCTGGAGTCATTCAAACTGAGTCACTCCGCCAATCGCGGGCTCAGACGGCTGGCACGTTCAAATCATAATATTGACGAAATTACGGCCTCGCTTGAACGTGAAATCGCCACGGCAACCGATAAGAGATCCCTACAGCTCGAACTGGCAAGAACATGGCTGTACTGCGCCAAAGATGCCGAAAAAGCCATCGCCATTCTCGAAATGCTCGAAAATGCCGATTCCGATGCCTCCACACTGGTTCCGGAATCCGAAGCACCTTTCGATGCCGAAACTTTCCTGCTCTGGGAAGACGCGCTTCTGGCTACAGGTGCCTGGGATCGCTACGAAGGCAAACTCAGGCAAGCTCTGCGGCAGCTCAGGGATACCGGTTCTATCACCCAGCATATCGAAGAACGACTCTGGATTTTGTACCGGTACATTATGCCGGACGAAGACCAGGCCAGCATGCTGTGCAGACATCTCACATCCCTGCAGCCCCTCGACGACGAACTCGTTGCCGATGAACTTCAGCGTTCCCAAATCACCGACAACCGCGATGATGTCGTATCCATTCTCAATCGTGCGCTCGAACGTCTCGAAGGCTCTCCGCGTTCCCATTACTACCGCTCCCTGCTCGTCGATGTCGCACAGTTCCAGTTCGATGATCGCGAACATGCCATGGAATTGCTCGAAAGCGCAAAAAATGAGAGCGATCTGATCCTGCTCCACCAACAAATATGCCTGCTCGCCGACTGCGATCGTTCGGATGTCCTGCTCGATGCCCTCGCCAGAAGTCTAGAATTCGTCTATACGCCGACACTCAAAGCCGAACAGCTCTATCAAATTGCATGCATCCTGCGCGACGAAATGGAACAGGAAGATGCCGCTATCGACGTCTTTAACGAAGCAAACGAATTGTGCCCGACACATGAGCCGACTATCGAAGCTCTCGCCGAATACTACGAATCCAGACACGACTGGGAACATCTCGCACAGCTGTACGAATACGAAATCAGTTATGCCACGGAGCATCAGCTCGCCGACTACACACCAGAAGTTCTCGTCGCCCTCCATGAACGCCTCGCGCACCTCTATGAAGACAGACTTCACTTTGCCCTCAATGCATTCAACCATTATCAGGCAATGCTCAAGGTGCGCGCCGACGATATTGCCGCACTCAAGGGTGCCAGCAGGATGTCACAGAATATCGGCAACTGGACCGAACTCCTGCAGCTCTATGCAGCCGCCGAAGGATGCACTCAGGATACCCACGAACATATCTATTTGCTCGAACGCATTGCACACATTGCCAACATCTATCTCAATGATGCCGATACCGCATGCACTGCACTCGAAGCGCTCAGAACCATCGACCCCAGACACGATACAACAACACCTTCGCTCGCAAGGCTCTACATCAAGCTCAAAAAATGGGATGCACTCATCGCATTGACGGATGAAGAAATCGAAGTCACCAAAAATCCAGAATACAAGGTGACGCTGCTGTGCCGAAATGCTGAAATCTCCGAAAATGAGCTTTCCAACATTCCTCAGGCCGTCCTCTATTACGAAAAAGCGCGCGCCGCTGTCCCTGCCTGCCGTATGGCATGCGCAGCTCTCGAACGCATATATACGCTTCAGAAATCATGGGAAAAGCTCGTCGATCTTATCAAATCCGAAGCTTCCCTCACCTCCGATACCCGCCTAAAATGCGCGCATTTGCGCCACATGGCCGAAATCCTCGACACCGAACTCGATTGCGAAGAAGAGGCCATCTCTGTCTACGAAAATGCCCTCAGACTCAATCCTTCGGATGCAGTTTCTCGTCAATACCTGCTCAAATATTACAGAACGCACGAAAACTGGGAAGAAGTTCTGCGCATTCTCAATGTTGAACTCAAATCCGGCGGCACGCTCGGTGAAACATGGCTGACCCATTTCTGGATCGGAAGAATCGAACTCTATCGCCTCCATGATGAAGCTCGCGCCCTCGAATCCTTCGGTAAAGCCTTTACGGAAAATCCAAACGACCTGACGCTTCTCATGACATGGCTTTCGCTGAGCCAGCGCACCGAATCCCCCAAAGATACCATCCAGAGGCTGCAGGAAGCTCTCGAAAATGTCACCGATGAACAGGCTCACGACGAAATTGAACTCTCTATCGCCGACCTCACTTTGCGCAACTCCCACGATCCCAAATCCATCGAATCCCTCATCACACCTTACGAGAATTCATCCAAATTCAAGGGGCGCGGTGCAAGATTCCTCACGACCATGCTCGTCGCCGTCAACTCATCCAACGGACGATGGACATCCAGACTGTCGCTGGCACTGCAGCCGCGGCAACCGCGGGAACTCCAGAGACATGCTCTGCACGCCAGTATCGTGCTCGATATTCCGGAAGAAATCCGCGAACGTACACTCGACGTACTCTGCCAGCTCCAGGATCTTGAACTCGCAAGGAAAATCTGGGCTTCACTCAGCCCGGCAAAACGTCCGGATTACAACAAACTCCCCGCAGAAATCCTCAAACACCCATCCCGCGAAGGCCAGGACCTCAGACGATGGTGCGCCATCTCACGCCTTCTCGCCGGAGATACAAGCGACCCCACGGATCGACTGCTGCCAGACGACCGCGATGACGCCATTTCCTACAGACCAGACCTCGAACTCCTCGCCGCTTACTTCGAACGGTTCGAAAATTGGGACAAACTCCTCCAGGTCCTCAACGTTCAGGAAGAAACCCTCAACCAGCTCGAAACAATCCAGATTACGCTGCAAAAAGCATGGGTCCTGTCCAAAATCCGAAAACCCGAAGAAGCTCTCGCTGCCGTCCGAAAAGCATGCGCTCAGTGCCAGTTCGACAACCCCATGAGACTCTCGCTCTACGACTACCTCGGAAACCAGAATGACTGGGATTTCCTCCAGGAACAAATCCGGCAGCACCTCATGCACTCCGAAGACAGACTCGAAAAATCCATGCTCTGGATGAGACTGGCTGAAATCAATAAAGCAGGACTCAACAACCTCGTCGAAGCTCAAAGATGCCTCGACAATGCCTACCACGAAGATCCTTCAAGAGGCGAAATCCTTTGCGAAATCTCTGATACCGCCGAAAAAATCGGAGAACTTGACATCGCAAGGCGCGCCCTCGATGACTACATTCAGTACCATAATCCGTCGCTCGAAGAACAACTCGAACTCGAACCCCGCCTGCTCGAACTTCACTTCAAGTATCCCGGCGGCGAAACGACCAGAATGCTCAACTATTTCGATGAACTCGTCACCAAAACAGGACGTTCCCGAAATTGTCTCATCATCCTGGCAAAAGCAAATGCCAGTGCCGGTGATCCCAAAGTCGCCGCCGAACTTCTGCTCCAAATCGTCAACTTCCCCATCCAGAAAGACGATATCGAATTGTGGCTCATTCTCGTCGATCTCTTCCTCGATCGGCTCAATGAACAGAAAAAAGGCGAAAAACTCCTCTGGGAACTCTTCAAGGCATTCCCCAAAATCGAATACGTCTTCGAACGACTCGACAAACTCTATCATTCACCCGCTGAACGCCGCATCTTCGTCGCCAATATTCAGCAGTTTGTCGGCGAAAGCGAAGCCATTTCGAAAGAACCCGCGCTCATCCGGAAATACCTCGGTTTTGCCGCCCAGATTCTCGGTTCGGAACTCGGCGCATGGCGCGAAGCTCAGGAACTGTATTCTCAGGCCCTCGACGCATCTGCAGAACCCGCACAGGATCTCGTCAAAAACAGAGCTTATGCACGATGCCGCATCCCCGGCGAAGCCCTGAGCGCATACCGCGAATTCTGCGATCTACTCGTCAGCAACCCGTTCCAACCCGATATCTATCGCGCCGCCTTCGATATCTGCAAACGAAACGACGCCCGCGACCGCGAACGCATTCTCAGACAACTCGCCACCGTCTTTATCCCCGATGAAGGACTCGGTGACGATACCAATCTGCGTCCAAAACTCATGGATTCTCGCGTCCTCAATGACGAAATCCTGCTCAAACACCTGACGCATCCCGATCTGCGCCCCGTCCAGGTTTTGCTCCACGAGGCAATGCCCATCCTCAACAACTGTCTGCGCGATATCGTTCCCAAACGCACGAGCCTCGGAAGCGAAAAACTTCGTTCACAGTCCATCACAAATCTCTTCACCATGTGTATGACCGCGTTCGGCATCACAAGCATCAAAGGCCTCAACAACCACGACGTCACGCCTGTCCCCATCGTTCTTGATGATCCCGACACCTACTGGATCTCCATGGAATCCTGGGAAACCATGAAACCAGAGGTTCAGCGACATTGGGCAGGTTACGCCAGCGGCATGCTCTGGACCGGAATCTCTCGCCTCGTATGGCTCGAATCCCGCGAACTCTGGCAGCTCCTCGACGGCATCTATTACCTCGCCACCGGCAAAAGCATCGGCGAACGAAACGCATATACCATCGAAGCTTCCGAAAGAATCAACACGTCTTTCTCGGCTTTCCAGCGCGGAATCCGAAGGGATGTCGCCAAACTCATCGACGAAATCGGACCCGAAAACATCCCCTCACACAAAGCGCAGTCATGGATCGACGGCATCTATGCCACCGCCGATCGCGCCGGCCTGCTCTTCTCCGGAAGCCTTACGGCCTCCATCCCCGCCATCCTCGAAGCCGAAGGCTGGAACCCAAACAAAACGGACGTCAGCTACCTGTCCGCGCGTTTCAAACACTCCGTACGCCTGCCTCAGCTCATCAGATTCGCTTTGAGCGACGATTATCTCGAACTGAGATTCCACGCCGGTCTCTCTCTTCAGCCAAGCAAAATCAGCGGATAACGCTTCTGTCGATGATGGGATCTTTTTTGGACGGGGGGAAGCCTCCCCCCGCGCGTCTATTGGGCTTACAAAGCCCAATACGCCGCTCCCCCCTCTGAAAAAACATGCACGTCAAAATTCAAAACCTCTCGTTCCAGTACGGCAATCACACCATCTTCAGGAATTACAGCACACAATTCCCAGCTCATTCCCTGTGTCTTGCCCCCAACGGTTCCGGAAAAACGACTTTGCTCAGGCTCATCGCCGGAATCCTCGTCCCCCAACAGGGAACGATTACGCTCAGCGACGATGAAGTTTTTCGGGCATCCCTGTTCACCACCAACAAACTGATATTTGACAACATATCGCTGCGTTCACAATTCAAATGGATTCAGCACGCTTCAAACCGGGATGAGCTGTGGCTCGAATCGCGCATTGCCCCCTTCGGACTCGATGCTTTCCTCGACAGAACCCCGGAAACCCTCTCCGAAGGCGAAAGACAATGGGCCGCACTGGCCGCAGTCTGTACCATGCCGGCCGATATCTATCTGATCGATGAACCCCTCAAATCACTCGATCAATCCAGAATACGCCAGTTTATAAAAATCCTGGCCGATCGCATCCATCTCGGAGAACGCTTCGTCGTCGCCGGACACGACAATTCCCACAAACCACTCGCCGAAATCCTCGAAATCATTTCCCTGCCATCCCCTGTTCCGACAGACGAATCCACACCATGATGCGCCGCTTTCCCATGCTCACATATCAGATGGCCGTTTTCTGGTCGCGAAGGCTCACCCTGGCTGTCGTCTGTTTCGTATTCACCATCTTTATTATCGCTCTCGGATTCGCAGGCTATCTCGCAAATCTGCAGCTGATGAGCCAGACAGGATGGGTTCTGCTGCCGTTGTTTTCCTATGCATCCCTCTATATTCTGATAAGTGCAGATCCAGGCCGAAGCGAATACTTCAAGGCCCTCGGATTATGGAATCGATGGTGCCGCTCGGAAATCCTCGCTCATATCATCATTCAGGCAGGCTTTGTCCTCCTCTGGTGCACACTCCAGATTCTGATGTATGCATCCCCCCTGAATGCTGCACACCAATTCGGCATCATGACCCTGTTCGCCGCAATATTCTCCCAGTCGACGCTCTCCGGTATTCAGTCACGCACGCTCGGATTGACTGCATACAAAAAACTTGCCCTCATGGCCGTCGTCTCGAGCCCATGGGTACTTGCAGCATGGATGATCGGTTTCCTGGCCTCACGGGCATTCATGCTTCAACAGCCATCATACATACAAACACTGGCGCTGTTCATCCTCGGAATCAGCCAGATCCTCATACACTTTGCGCTTGATCCCCAAAAGAAGAACAAAAAATAGTATTATCAGACACAATTCAAGCATACGGTCCAGCGTCACATCCCGAACTAAAATACCAACACCGCGGGAAGCATCGTACTCAATGACCCGCAGCTGCTCCATTCTGCCATCCCCCCATACTTCCACAGCATCAACGGGACGAATCTCATTGCTGCACGCATCAAACTTCACTTCTTCAAATTGCCCGTCCCTCTCGAGAATCGCAGAATAACGCAGGCACTCTCCTGCAGATTCCGTCTGAATGCCGGCAAGTTTCCACACAGTTTCTGTATTTCCGGAACCCTCCAGCTGCGCCCACTGCGTATGATATCGCGTCGGCAACGCCGTCACACTTATCAGAATGACGGCGCCCGCAATACACAAAGCAATGCTGCGTTTGGTCCGGCCTGCCGACAGCAGAGCCCATACGACGACAAACACCGCGCACAATGCCCATCCGGGAATCCGCAGACCACACGCGGCTATTCCCAAAACGACCACGGCAAAACACACAAACTCGCGCGTATCCCTTTGGGGAATATTCGCATTCCCGGAATGCCTCAAATGCCTCAAATGCCATATTGCCAGACATACCAGCCATCCCAGCATCCCCAATCCCACGAACAGCGCATGTTCATTATCGGCATAACGATGGATCGACGAATTTCCAAAATGAAAAAGTCCATACACCAGCGCATTCTGCAATCCGATCAGCAGAATCGATCCCCAGGCCCAGCACTGCGTTCCGCCAGGAGAACGAAGCCAGCCATACAACATAAAAACCATGCATAATGACAAGGATTCGATGGCATCCCACTGCCAAAGCGATCCCCAGCTGCTGTCATCCAATGCCCAGATCATCCCCAGAAGCACCGAAAGACACTGACAAATCAGAGCCCAGCAAACCCCGATCACACGTTTTCCATGCGGACGTAATATCGATGCCGAAGCCACGCCCAGAATCGATATTTTCGCACACCATGATATCAAAATATGTGCGACTGACGCTTCATGCTGCATCGGAATCTGCGACATCGCTGCGGGATCTGCAAAACACAGCAGCCAAATGACGAACCAGCACCCCATGAATCCGGCGGCCTGACCATTCTTCCTTACCGCCAGAATGATGATCACGACGATCATCCAGATAATCTCAAAATAGGGCAGCAGCGTACTCACGGTTCACGTTCCCCGTGACATCGGGTCAAAATATCCGATACATCCAAAATACCATTTTTCCAGGTGCCGGTTGCAATAACCTGCTTCCCCGACAGTGCAGCGATACTGGCTGGACCTTCGGCAGACACACAGCAACTGCCGTCGCAAAGCTCGAACCGAACGCCCTGTTCCGACACACCAATGTGAGTGACAATCCCCTCCACGCGATAGTTTTCGTTTTCAACTCTCGAAAATTCGCAGACCGAAACGGAATACTGGGGTGCCCCATGCCCCATGGCCAGCAAAAACACAATCAAAAGGCCAGCCAGGAGCAGGGGAATCCATACAGTGGATTTACATCCATTTATTTGTCTTACAATTGTACACAACTGAAACCGTCTTATCTGCCTTTACTGTGACATTCCTCTTCACAACATTACCGGTCTTGCCATCTACCATGCAGCGGAACTCAATTGTGTGGTTGCCAGTCTTATATTTCTTGACGACCGGCGAGTTCTCCCTTGCATTTCCGACAGTAGCGGAATCGATCTTCAGGGTTGCCCACGGAATAATTTTGACTGAAATCGTTCCCATCCCGGAACCGGAAGCCGCTGCAGCCTTAGCCGTATTGGTATTCTGAGACTTGGTATTCTGGGTCTTGGCCGTGTTGGTCTGAGTCTTGGCCGTATTGGTCTGAGTCTTGGCCGTATTGGTCTGAGCCTTGGCCGTATTGGTCTGAGCCTTGGCTGTATTCGTATTCTGAGCCTTGGCTGTATTCGTATTCTGAGCCTTGGGAGCAGGCTCATTCTTTGCAACGACCTTCTCAGGCGCGCTTGGCTTTGGCGCTTCGGCAGCAGCTGCAGCACCTTTTGTAGCCTTTTCTGCGACGATCGTCACATTGCTTTCACCGCCCCTGGCTACCGTAATCACCTGAGAAGCCACACCATATTCCTTGCTGTTCGGAACTGTTACTTCCACATTGATTTCGGTACCGAATTTGACATCTTTCAATGTCACAGGGCTGTTCCCCATTTCCTCGCCATCGACTTTTACCAGTGCCTCCGCAGGCTCTGTGTTAATGACGAATTCAGGCACACCATCCATCTTTTCAGCATTCGCCTCTTCGATGGTTTTCATGGTCACTTCAATTTCCTGACTGAGGAGAGCGATATCCCGCTCAATCTCAACCGGCTCGTAACCTTTCTTTTCGAATACGATCTTGTAATGTTCTCCCAGTTTGACGGGATACGAATAGATAGGTGTCGTAGCAACACTGCCATCTTCTTTTCTTACGACCTGGCCATTGACCGAAACAGTCGCATTTGCGTCCACCGGATGCGTTTTCAAAACGATATACGCGACCGGCATTTCAAACGTCGGCAAAGGTGTCTTTTCTGCCAGCGTATTCTTGATTGCGAGCAATGTAAAAACTATCGAACCAATGACGAGAAGCACAAAGAGGATAAAGTAAAAGAAAGGAACTCTTTTGCGTGGTGCGATCTGCAATCCAAGCGAAGGATCCGGAAACCCTGGCGGCGGCGCAAAAGGAATCGGCTCCGGCGCTGCAACAGGAACTGGGGCGGCACTTGCCGCAGATTGATATGGTACTGTCATACGTGGTCCCGCCGGCTCTGCGGCATTTTTGCGAATAAAATTCCCGTCTTCATAAAGATACAGCGATGCGCCCGGAACATAATCCCGGATTTCATTTACGGAATGCCCCTGCTTGTTCATCAGGGCAAGTGTAAACGGCCCAAGATTGGCATCAGATCCATCGCCGTTGGCCAAAATCCAGTTGTCCAGCGTACTGGCAAGAACGCCGCATGTCGCGTATCGCAAATCGCGATCGCGCTCAAGCGTTTTCATAATAATATCGCCAAGCGAACGCGGAATATTGGAGTCGATATCAGAGGGATGAATCAGCTCCGATTTTAACACCTTTGTCAATATTTCAAAGTCGCTTCCGGCCTTGAAAAGCCTGTACCCCGTCAGCAGCTCCCAGGCAACGGTTCCCAGCGTGAACATATCGCTGCGGCCATCGAGAAGCTTGCCTTTGGCCTGCTCGGGACTCATATAGCTGCTCTTGCCCTTGACCGTACCGACGCGCGTCTTCGTCGCGCGTGATGCAGCCTTGGCAATGCCAAAATCCATCAATTTTACTTCACCCTTGTACGACACCATGATGTTGTGCGGCGTACAATCGCGGTGAACGATGTTCAGCGGCGTACCGTCATCGGCTGTGCAGGAATGAGCATAAAACAGCGCCTTGGAAATCTCGCACATGATGCGCGCCACCTGCGTCGGCGTAAACCGCTTGTTGTTGCGTTCACAGGCATCGCTCAATACCCTCATATCGGTACCATGGATGTATTCCATGGCAATGTACCAGTCGTTATTGACTTCGCCGATCTCATAAATGTTCACAATGTTCGGATGTTTCAGACGAATCGCAATATTGCCTTCATCCTTGAACATCGTCACAAAGCTCTCATCTTCCGTATAGGACGGAAGAATGCGCTTGATGGCTATGTCTATCTGCGGCATCCGCGGATCTGCATAGCGAGCCTTGTAAATCTCAGCCATACCGCCGATGGCGACCTGACCAAGCAAAAGGTATTTTCCAAATGGTTCCGGCTGTTTCATCTCAAATTCTCATTTGCCGTTGCTTCGTCATAAAGCAAACAAATCAATATGAAGGTATAAAAACCCAATCTTATTCTTTAACATATTATGCGCATTTATCGCAACTTAATGACGATGCATTCGTTCCAAACGGCATGAATCCTATAAATGCAACCCATCTCCCCAATCATGGAGCTCCCCAAATTCCAGTTCTCTGTTGCCGTTCACCAAATGAACATGCAATAGTGCAAAAGGGATTCGGGAACTTCCCACCCCAGGGTTCACAGCCAAATCCCTGATTCCGCATTCGCAGAGCCAAGTGAGCAACGGACAGGCACGAGACGGAGCGCCGACAGGCGCGGTTTTTCTTATACGCTTACGCGGCAGGGGGTGTTCGATTGTGAACACCCCCTACACAGTTCACAATAGGCTACTCATATCGTCTCTTTTGCCTATCGGCAATCGACTCATGATTAGCCTTTGTTCACTGGGCTCTGCGAGTTT
>JAFRYG010000216.1 GCA_017441205.1 Pseudomonadota bacterium | reverse complement strand
GGGAAACACCAAAATTGTCACCGCTTCCAATGTATATGGATTTATTGGGAGAATCTTCTGACTCATTCTTCCACACGTTATAAATTGCATCCGTGCCGGAACGATAGATTTCACAGGTATATTTTTGAAATCCGTCGCTGTCGGGTACAGTCATGCTATTGGATTTGCAGGCAAAAGCCGGGGAATATGTGTTTGACGAACTGTCCGTACCATAGGGGTAGAAGAATAAATTATTGGAACCATCAAATTTAAGTACACTGCTCAAATCTGTATCTTCATATTCTTTGGCAAAAATTTTTCCATCGGCTTTTTTGAGATTGAATGTGGCCAGATTGCGTTCCGGAATGATACGACCTGCCCATTCTGCAAGCATATAGATATCGAGTGTGTAATTGTCTCCATTGGTTTGGGTATAGTTATTCTGACGTTCCACAACTTCCGGGCCTTCACACGATATCAGCAGAAGAGTAAAACAGCATAACATCGAAATAAGAGTACTTTTTTGAACGGTCTGACTTGGATGAATGGTGCAGGTCATAATGTACTCCCGGCTATTGAATCGCCATAAACTTCAGAATAAACAGTCAATATAAATTATTTAAAATAAAAGGGCGTCTTACAACGCCCTTTGAAATACAAAATCAAAGTTCAGACTTTTGCAATTTCCTGCAATTGCTTTGCGATGGCTTCAATCTGCTGATTTTTTTGAGCAATCGTATTGAGAAGTGTATTGATCTGCTCTGTTTTTTCCGCATCCATTTTTATCATCGCCTGCAGCTGATCGTTCATCGTGGCATCTTTCTGCGCTATTTCATCAAATTGCGCGCCCATTTGTGCGCTTTCAGTCTTGAGGGCTTCGGCAATCGCTTCGGCATTCTGGCAGCGCGATGTGAGTGCATCACATTGACTTTGCAGCATCGTGATGCGGTTATCACGCGTTGTGATTTCAGATTTCAAAACAGTGATTTCATTTTTCAGGACAGTGATTTCATCGCTCAGGCGAGAACTGTCGGCTGCTGAAATGGCGCTTTGGCTGATTGCAGTAAAGGTTGCTGATGCTCTGCCGACAGGCGGCAAAATGTCGGGATTTGAAGGACGAGTTCCCGAAACACCGGAAGTCTGAAGACTGACGGGCTTGGGAATTGCCGCGGAAGGATTCTTCGGGGATGTACCGATGGATGGCTTCGGCGGAATGGCTGAAAACTTAGAGGAGAGTGGAGAAATGCCAGGCTTCGGCGCGCCTGATACTCCCGCCTTCGGCAGAGCAGTGCCTCCCGCCAATGACGATGGTGCAGACAGGGGGGCCGCCAGGGATGACGGCAATGCAGAAACTGCTGTGCTCGGAGCCGGGGTGTCGGGATCCGGTTCCACAACCATTTCCGGCGATTCTGACTCCTCAGCCGATTCCTCAAGTGACCCAGAGTCGATATCTTCAAAAAGACTCATATCATCCAAAGACAATGCCTTGATCACCTCACTGTCGTCCGCATCGTCTGCTTCCTGAGGGGTCATTTCGATCATTTCTTCATTTGCTGCTGCATCAATATCTGCAAAGATACTAACCATTTCCTGAATCAGGGTCGCGACATCCAGTGGCTTCAGGAAATATCCATCAGCATGATTGGCAAGGTTTAAATGTTGCTCAAAAGCAGCTGTGGTTTCGGCACTGCTCGTAATAAAGACAGGAATGTTCGTCGTCTGTGGATTGTGCTTTAATGAAGAACATACGACGAATCCGTTTTGATCGGGAAGTTCGACTGCAACAATGATCAACGACGCTTCATGTGCGATATTCAAGCCATCGTGTGCATTTCGTGCGACTGCAACATCGAATCCCGCCTGCATGATGTCTTCGCTCAGAGAATTCAGAAGCGAAACATCGGAATCAATAATAAGTACTTTCTTCTTCATGGATATCCTTCCTAAGTCATGGAATGCGCAAATACACGCGCGGATAATTTATCCTTATTTGACTTACAGCTCAAGCACTTAAACAGCTTTGTGAGCAATTTCAAATCCGCTCATCCCGGGTAAAGCAATTGTCATGTAAAGTCTGGTACATTGTTTTTTATGTGAGGGGGCAACGCCCCCTGCGGCGCTATTTGCCGGCAAATACGCGCCTACCCCTTCTGCGGGGGGCCACCGTATCTCGCAATATTATAATCTGCATCGTATTCCTCGCCACGGTACTCCAACTCTCCAATTGCATACTGTTCCGGGCAGTATGAATACCGGCCCCCCGCAACGCCCCCCCCAATATGGCTTCATTCGGATATTCCTAAAAAAATCGTACACGATAATGCAACAAATGACTCCTCAATGGCATAACAGATCGAAGGAATGGTCCTTCCCTAACAGAGTGAGGCATCGAATGTATTATTCGGGATTCGTCTGACGGATTATTTTCCTGACATAATATGCGGATAAGCCAGGGAAGCTACTGCACGATGATATCCGGACGCGGAACATTGTGCTGAAATGACGCATAGGCCAGGCACATCGGGATGCTTTTTTTTACGACGGTTAGCGTCGGAAGGGGAGCAGTGTGCCAAAATCGAGCGTAATTCTGGGTAGGGCGCAGGTTGGCGGGCGGGAAGGGAGATACGGCTAACCCAAATGTTAGCCGGAAGAATATGTGCTTCATTCCGTAAGCCCCGGGCGGATGAGGAAGATTCGCAGACGAATTGCATGCAACAACAACGAGGGCAGTAAGCCCCGGGCATAGTTACACCATAATGCCAAGCGTGCTTCATTCCGTAAGTCCCGGGGCGAAGCCACTGGAAAATGTATCCACAATGTATTGGCTCGGATTGTCCCAAAAAAGATGAGGCGCGTATGCAATAGCGCCGAATGGCGAGCGTATGGCAGGCATGCCATAGCGAGCATCCCCCAAAAATACATTACAAGGCGGTACTTTGAGGATGAGTCTGAATATTGAGAATCTGAGTTGCAAATGCTCGAATATAGGAATGAATTTCCGGCAATTCAGCCAGAATGCGAAGTTTTGTCGGCGGCAGTGAAACCGCACAGCGAATGGCGTGGCTGGCATTGAGGGCGGGATTGGCTGCCAGAGCAAATCGTATTTCAGGCCGCGAGCTCCATTCAGATTCCAGAATGGGCTCGAGCAAATCGTTCATGGATGGCCTTCTCGACGCCATAAACAGAATATCTCGTTGTTGAATCGAAGGATTTTCACAGAGAATTTTTACGACGGGAGGCCAGGGCGTGTAGAGCAGAGCTTCGTGATGATTGCGGATATGCATGCGAGCCATGGCTTTTTGCACACCGAGCGGCTGGCTGATGAGCGTCTGGGCATTCTGAACCTCAGTGGATGGAATGCCGGCTCTGGAAGGCGAAAAATCCGTAAAACACATTCTAGTCAGCTGACAGATATCGGGATCTTCGCATGAACACTCATAGAAGTCCCTGAGGCGTTCCTGAAAAAACGGGTTCTGCCGCAGAGAAACAAAAGCTCTTGCACAACTGATGAGATGCTGACAGGCATCGGGCTGGCGCATCCTGATATAAGCTTCGATTTGTTCTGCGACGAAGGAAAACCCCATGTATTCCGGCGCATTGAGCAGCATATTGTGAATTTTGGCTTCAATAATCGCGGGATCTTCGATCGTCATGAGAACATACAATGAGTGGAGCCCGCGATTGCGGGCCCGTTGATGATTGCTATTCGTCGCAGTCTTCTGCTTCGTCGTCTTTTGCAGAGCTATTGCGGATATTGAGGTTCAGTTTTCTGACGATATATTCTACGGATTTTCGGTGCATGTCTGCGAGACGTGCCGCTTTGGAGATGTTTCCTTTTGTGGATTCCAGAAGTTTTTTCCAGTAGAGCGATTCAAACTGTTCGATAATATTCTGTTTGGCTTCCTTGAACGGCATTTGTCTTTCGAGGACCATTTCTACGTATGCATCGGTATCCCCGGGCTCGCCGGCGGCGGGATTTTCCTGAGGCTTGACGTTCAAAAATTTGGTTTCGAGGCGATCATTGCTCGAAAGCAGGCATGCTCGTTCGATGAAATTCTTGAGTTCCCTGATGTTTCCGGGCCACGAATAGGCGCGCAGTTTTTGAAGGGTTGAAAACGAAATATTGGGGATGGGGCGTTTGAATTTTCGGGATGCATCGTCGAGGAAATGCTCGATGAGCAGGGGGAGATCTTCCGGTCGCTGCCGCAGCGGCGGCAGGTTGACTTTTATGACGGCGAGTCGGTAATAGAGGTCTTCGCGGAAATTCCCGTTGGTGACTTCTTCGGCGAGTGAGCGATTCGTGGCAGCAATCACGCGGACGTCGATGGGATATGTTTTTTCTGAACCGACGGGACGGACCATGCGATTTTCGAGAGCGCGCAATAATTTGGGCTGCAGATCCAGGGAGAGTTCACCGATTTCGTCCAGGAAAAGCGTACCGCCATTGGCCTGAAGGAATGCGCCCTTTCGATCTGAGATGGCACCAGTGAATGCGCCTTTGACGTGTCCAAAGAGTTCGGACTCGATGAGATCCTTTGAAACGGCGGAGCAGTCAAAGATGACGAACGGTTTGTCGGCGCGATCCGAGTGCTGGCGAATAGCGGCAGCAACGAGCTCCTTTCCGCATCCGGATTCACCTTCGACGAGGACTGTTGCCGGAGTAGGGGCAACGCGCTCAAGCAGGCCAAAGATTTCGCGCATGGCGACCGATTGGCCGAGCATATCACCGAAATGGTTTTTCTGGGAGATGGCGACTTCAATGGTGTCGCTTCCGAGATCGAAATCGATGTCGACAGTCCCGCATCGAAAAGTCATGTGCGGCGAGATGTAGATGTCGTTGACCCTCACATCGCCGATGAAGGTACCATTTTTACTCCCGAGATCGACGAGGCGATAACCATTCTGATCGAGCTCAATTTTGGCATGATGCCGGGATATGGATGCCTCGGAGATGCACAAATCGCATTCAGGATGAGAACCGATAAAGATGAGTCTTTTTTGAAAATCCTGGGAAAATGGCGATTTGGTATGAGCAGACAGGCGGTATTTTCTGACTTTAAGGGCGGTAGGTGTATCCAAAAGAATGGTCTGGGTCTGATCAGACATATTCCAACAAGTCTCCACTTAAGAAATATTAATCATGCTCATCACTGATGATGTGCGAATGATAGTGCATGAAATCAGACAGCTACGCAACAGGATTTTCGTAAAATACAATACTCTTGCCATCGGGGAGCAGGACGAGTCGGGCACTGAATTCACGGATACTCATCGCAAGCGTCGTCTGATTCATATACCAGTAGTTCAATGCTTTGCGTTTTGCATCACTGCGCGTACGGCCGGTGAAAGTAATGGGCTCTTTGCGCGCTTGGGTGTTTTCCAGGTTTCCCATTGTGCCTGTCTCCTTTATGCGATCAATTCGAGTTGATTCATGACGAAGAAGAAATAAACGACTTGATGTACCGGACATTCCGAAGGAAATACGGCGAGCATCTCTGTCAGTGTATCGCCCTTTTTGAGTTTTTCGACAACAGCTTTTGTACCGTCAGGCAAACTCATGCCACAATCTGAACCATTATCCTTTAATTTCAAAAAATATGAAAGACACGATTGCGTCACCTCAAAGATTAATGCAAGCGGAGTCTTTTCGAAAATGCCCAAAGTGAAGATCTGGTTCAAATCTTCCCTCGAAAAATCCGGATGATACTCCTCTTTGGGCGGTCTGACATCGTCTCGCCATTCAAACATGGCCTCCGGCCATGTAAAAACTTCGAGAAGCATGGAAGTCAGCCAGGATTTGAGGATTATCCGGCTCTGTGGTTCCTTTCTCAGATATTCCTTGCGCGACATACATGGTGTTTTGGGGAACACACTGTCGTACTGTTTTTGCCGGTGTGACCAATCAAAAACGCCGAAGAAATCATTGGGATCGCGGATTTCAATGTCAAAGGGGATGCCGGATTCAAATGCAATGATCCAGTGAAGCTGATTGCGCCACAAATGAAGCGTGCCTGTTTTATTTTCCTGAGTGAGGGAATAAAAAATGGACGCAAAGTGCGAGTTGGAAAAAGCTCCGTTCAGAGATCTGCGGAAAAACAAATCCCTGAGATCATGCGGCACATTTTCGAACCCATTATTGTAGCTGGGGATTTCATTGAGCTTTTCGAGCAGATCATTATCGGTGATGCTAAAATTATTGAGCGCCGCAAGACGCAGCCACCTGAAATAAGCATGTCTCGAGATGGTTGCACCAATGCTTAAATCCGGCGTACTCAAAATGGCTTCGTACAGATTTGAGTAGGAAAGCGGATCCAGAATCGTCTCAGAAAATTTGTTGAGACGGCTGAGTTCAGTCGCTGTTGCCCAGCTCATGCATCCCTGAACGATCCAGCGTACGGACGGATATTTGTGCGGTAGAACCGTCATATCCTCACCGTGGAACTGCATGTTGCAGATGACAATCCCGGTGTCTTCCTGAAGCATCTCTTCCAGTGAGAATCGATTCTGGCACAGAATACTGCTGTAGCTGAGCGAATCCAGAACCTGCTTTGCCATTTGGGATTGTTCCGGATTTTCTAATGCAATAATGACCTGCATTGAACATTACTCCGTGCGGGAAATGAGAAGATTTGTTTGCAGACTGACTTAAATTCAGAAGGCAGAACTCAATTTATTACACAGTCCGGAACGCTGTCAAACCGCATCGTCGGGGACAGCATCCGAAGGCTGTTTTTCCCAGTGTTCCGATGGGGTATCCGGGAAACCGGCCAGGCGAAGCAGTTCCGCTTTGTTGGCATCATTAATCCGACCCCAGAGCGATTCCAGTTCATTGCGGGGAGTCCAGTCCGGAGCCCGTTCCTGCATGGGAAGTTCCCTGCCGAGGGCATCTGCCGGTACGTAACGCATCATAAATTCAAGCTGTTTGAAAAGGAATCCGCGGGCCTTGTTCAGGCCGCGCGCATCATCTCCAAATGTCTCCAGAGTGTATGCAACGAGTTTTGCAAGAATTTCTAGGCGCTGTTCCGGTGTCGGCTCCAGAGGATGACCTGCGCGGATCTCCTGAAAAAGCCACGGTTTCATCAGCGCTCCGCGAGCAAAGGCAAATCCGGAACAGAATGTCGTCGGAAGTTTTGCCTGAACATCGGAGCCATGCGCCAGATCGCCGCAGCCAATCACGGGAATGTCGGAATTCTGTGCGATTCTTTCTATCAAATCCCAGTCACAGTTCCCGCGATACTGCGCCGCTCTGGTCCTGCCATGAATAAATATGGCATTAAAACCATTCTTTTGAGCCAATTCAGCGACCTGTTCCGCGACGTTGTCGCCTTCCTCAAAACCCTTTCTAAGCTTGATGGATACCGGAATGGAGACGGATTCCCGAATGGCTGCGAGCAGGGGTTCGATCGCTTCAGGGCGTTTGAGAAGAACCGATCCTCCGCCATGGGATATGACCGATTGATGCGGACAGGCACAGTTAAAATCCACAAAATCCGCTCCGAAGGATTCCGCAAGTCTGGCTGCTTTCGCAAGATGCTTTGGGTTTCCTCCCACGATCTGGGCGCCGAATATGCGTTCGTGAGGATCTCGTTTGAGCAGCGCCAAATCCTGCTTGCCGCCCTGGGCAACGTATCTGGCAATCGCCATCTCACCGATGGTCGCATCCGCTCCGAGCTCTGTCATGAGACGTCTGAATGGCCGGTTGGCAATATTGGTCACGGATCCCATAAAATAACGGGCTTTCAGAAATGCTTCTTTCATGTGTTTCGCTTTGTTGTGGAGTAAAAGACTAGATTTCCCGGCGATCCAAAAGTGATCGGCCAAGCGTCGCTTTGTCGGCATATTCGAGCTGGGCTCCCATCGGGAGACCCGATGCGATTCGCGTAACCTTGATGCCGAGGGGTTCAATCAGGCGCTTCAGATAGGCAGCAGTGGCTTCGCCTTCGATGGAGGGATTCGTCGCCAGTATCACTTCGCTGAAGTTCCCGCTGCCCAGTCTGGCAATCAGTTCGCGGATCTTAAGATCGTTCGGGGTGATGCCGTCCAGGGGAGAAATCGCGCCATGAAGTACGTGATAACGGCCATAAAACTCATGCGTGGATTCTATCGCAATCAGGTCCTGAGGCGATTCCACGACACAAAGCTGATGATCATCGCGCACCGGTTTTGAACACCGTTCGCAGGGAGACGTCTCACAAAGATTCTGACAGGTTTCGCAGAACTTTATCCGCGAACGGGCTGAGGTAATGGCCTGAGCAAGCTTGTCCGATGTCTCCGATGGCTGCCGGATAAGATAGAATGCAAGGCGCGTCGCCGATTTCCGACCGATTCCCGGAAGCATGGCAAAGGCATCAATGAGTTCCTGAAGAGCCTGGGTATGAATTGACATGTTCGCTTTTCGTCCGTATCCAAAAGGTTGACAGTAAATATAATTTACCGCGTATTACTTTGATTTTATTGAAATTTTTTCGGCAGCTTTGAGAATATCCTGGGGACGCGGCGTCCGTTTGTAGGGGACGATCGTGACTGGCGTTTTGCAAAGCGTGCCGGCATCCAGTTTGAGTTTGTCGCTGATAACAAGAATGAGATTGGAGGGTGCCTTTTCGAGGGCTTTAAGCCTTCGGTTCAGATAATCTGCTCTCCAGAACCCAAGAACTTCAATGTGTGCAGTTGCTTTGGTCTGAATATGCTGAATCGAAAAATCGGGAATCCAGATCGATTGCGGACCAAATTGAAGAATTGGATAGTCGTGAACAACGATCCAGTTATCGTCGATTTGGGGAATGCGAACGGCAAGCTGTTGGGCTTCCTCCGAAATCCTTTGCACAAAACGAATGACCGGGGCTTCGAAATCGTCGGGTTTGAGCTGCCATGTGTAGTGTTTTCCGTCGATTTCGATATCCGATGTCGCATGCCAGGTCTTGAATGCATACAGCGTGGGAAGAAATGATGCCAGATCGGATGCGTACTTCTGGGGCTGCGGAAGAACGGATGTCGGGCCATCGACCGAAAATTGCCAAATCGTGTCTGTGAGTGGTTCTGCTTCAAACAGAAGATTGAAAAATCTCATGTTTTGAAAGAGTTTTCTCAGGGACTGCGCGCTGTCTTCTCCCAGCTCGATCGTGAACGTCAGCTTTCTGGCATAGAGAAGCAGGGATTTGGCAAGCGTCAGATTGTATTCCGCAACCAGCGCTTCCGGTTCGATGTCTTCGAAGCCCAGAATCAGCCTTTCGTCGCGCAGATCTGCATAAAGCGCATTTTCCAGCTGTTCGCGGCTGATATGAAATTCTTCCGACGTCTGTTTCAGGATTTCGTCGCGCCAGGGCTGCTTCAGAAAATCTTCGGCATCGACCTGGGCTGCCTTCGAAAACAATGTCTCTCGCAGCTGCATCGGATCGATTTCTAGTTCGTCGTTAAATGTCAGTCTCGATTCGAGAATGTGTATGAGTCCCTTGATGAGCCGATGCCGCTGGCTCTGCAGTCCAATGGGTTCCAAATCACTCATCAGATCTCCATAAGTGCTTTCACTGCAGAAGCGAAAGCAGTCGAGAATCTGTTCCGTGAGTTTTAGAATTGCCGGCGTTGCTTTGATGTATTGAGGAGCAATGCCAAGGCCGTCAATGCTGAAGCGCTGAAGAGCTTTGGGAAGAAGCGGCATGGGTTGCAAAGCCTATAGGGAACACTGATAATCTCTGGATGCCTTGTAGTATGGATTATCCGGGGCAATCTTGATGAGGCGTTCATAGAGCTGACAGGCATTTTTGGCATCCTGCAGATGGATCTCATAGAGCTTGGCCATATTCTGCAGAGCCGCTTCCGAAAGATTGCATTTCAGGCTGTCGGCATGCTCATACTGAATGATGGCATCCCGGAACTGAAGCCCTGCAAACAGTGCATCGGCATATATAATGGTTACATCACAGGCATCGGGATCAAGTTTCTGAGCCTGACCCGCCACCAGAAGAGCACGCTCGGTGTCGAGGAATTCGAGCAAAATCGCTGCTTTCTGAACATAGGGTGCCGTTTTATCCGGCGAAACCTGGGCCGCCTGAGTAAGCCAGTTGACAGCTTCATCATTCTTTTCGACAGCTCTGGCAATTCCGGCCATGATCATCAGCGTTTCGTAATTCTGGGCATCGAGGTCGAGAGAGGCTTTGGCATAGAGCTGCGCTTCATCGTATTTTTTGTCATTCAATGCTCGCTGCGAAAGAACGTTGAGCGCCTCTATCCTTTCTGCCGACGGGGCATTGGCCTCTATAACGACATGCGCTTTTTCCTCGATGTCCTGTGACTGATTTTGAATGCTGTCGCGGAGTGCCTGAAGCTCTTTCGAAATCGCAGGTTTTTCAGGTTCATTGACCGGGGCAGGGGAGGGTTCCGGATCCGCAGCTGCGGCGGGAGCTGTCGCTGCAACGGGTTCCGATGCAGTATTTTTGGATGATGCACAACCCAGGCTCGCGATACTGATTATCCCTAAAGCCATTGCAACAGTTATCTTATTTATTTTCATGATTTGCCTCGGATTGAATGTCATCGTCCAGCGAAGTGAGCAAAATCGCAGTGGAATCATCCTGTTCATCCACCGAATGACTTTTTTTGCCAAATGTGGCTGTTTTTGTCTGCGAGGGATGGTTTCGCTGCTGAAACTCCCTGAGCAGCGAAGCAAGCTGACGATCTGACAGCGTTTTCTGCGCCATCTGATGCCAGTAGGTTTTGGTTTTCAGATATTCCCAAAAAGCAGTGTCGTCGACGGGACAGGGCGCAATAAAAGACATGCCCTCCGGCTGAATGGCAATCAGACAGGCATGGTTGTCCTGTTCGACACATGCCAGTCTCTGTCTGGGTGAAATCCGTATCATCGAACGAATATGCAGTCCCTGCGCTGCACATCGGCGACGCATTTGAATGGATGGCCACAAAATGGTCAGTGCCGCAAAAATGAAAAGAACGATCCCCAGGATCAACGCCGTCAGGCTGATCATCGAAATGCCGGCATTGTCTGGTTCCAGGGCCTTTTTGGGGCGTCCGGGATTGCCATAAAACGGTTCATTCCGGTAGCTGTTTTCGGGCACAATCTTATTCTGAGGCTCTTCCTGCGAATTTGTCTCTGTCGGTTCATGCACGATGACCGGTGCATTCAGCAGTTCATCGTCTTCGGTGTCATCGGCTGCGGCATTCTGGTCTTCCGAATCACCGTCCAGAATGGGAGTTCCGGTGCCGGTGCCATCCCCCTGAAACTCCGCATCGGGACTGGGTTTTCCCGCAAGCGCCGGGTCTTCGGGCAGCACCGGGTCATCAGGGTTGGCCAGTTCATTTCCGAAGGAATCATTCACGTCCGGTGCTTCAAATCTGGGGGGCGGCGCATTCTTTATCTGGTCTGCCACTGCAGCATGCTCGACATCGATTTCTCCATCTTCATCGGCCATCTCAAGCACACCGGGATCGATCGCCTGCGGAATGCTGTCCGTCTCGACGAGACGCGCGTTGTATTGCCCCGTTTCCTCGTCCCAAAGTGCTTCGTAGACATGCTGGCCGCGCTGGTATCTGAGCATGACGATTTTTTTGCCATTGTTCTGTTTATAGACGTATTTGTCGCCCGCCCGCGAAAGCCGGAAATCAAACAGTTTGCCGATGCTTTGCATGGCTTCCCGAATCGAATTCCCTTCCAGCTTCTCCCTTTTGAGCGCTGTCGTCAAAAGCTCGCCTTTGGCAAGTTCCCCTGCTTTTTCGCCTGCTTTGGGCTGCATGATGACATCGATGGCTGCCGGCTGCGCCTGCGCGGATTCCGGTCCCCCGATCAGGCCATGCATTGGGACCGCCATAAAAAGGAAAACCGCAATGAATCTTATGATTCGCCGGTCAATGGTTGTCTTTATTGGATGAAACATAGGTTTGATGCCACTATGAGCGTCTCGTTTATGACATGAAGTGAAAAAAAATCGCCGGACGTTTCCGCCGCCAGTCTTCTTCATATCACTTAATGCTCAAATCTACGATGGATTTTGTTTAAAGGCAGGGTTCCTTGTGCCGCCCTGTCCGGGCTGGCACTGCGTCTCCCCGCCGGGCTATCGGCATGCCGATACGCCCGGCTTCATGCCGGCTATGCTTTCAGCATACGCCGCATGCATCCATTTATATTGGCGATTACTTGCCATACACGAGCAATACGCGCTCTTCCCGGAACGTGACATACATCTTGTTGGGAGAGGGCAGCTCATCGACGACGCCAAGGCCGAATTTGACATGCTCAATGCGGTCTCCCAGCTGGAAATCCTTCTCTTTGATGCTCCACTTGCGAATGGGACGATCGTTGGCAGGGACTTTGGGCACGAGCTCTTTCGGTGTCGGAGCTTTCTTTTCCTTGATTGGCGTTCCCGTTTTGGTCGCTACGGCGAGTGCCGTTTTGGTATCTCGCTTGAGCGTCATGCGGTCGCGGGCTATGGGCTTGTATTTGTGGCGCGCACCGCAGGACTTGCATTCAACCTGGGCGATTTTACCATCGGCAACCGCAACGATGATATGCCACGATTCTCCACATTTGCTGCAAACGGCTTCTATGTCTTTGCATACTGCGCTGTCATCAAATACCGGTAACATCATGCATCCTTTTTTGGGGGGAACGGATATTTTTCGAATACCCATCTTCGAAAAACGGCGCGCTATTTATTGGTATTTCATTGCGTTTTCAAGTTTTTGTTGCATCCAGGATCATCGTTTCATCACAAAGGCTCGCTTTTTCTATCGATCTAAAAAATTACCCGGCAATCAGCAATGCAGATTGCCGGCATAAAGGCTGGATTCGCATTACCAGACGTTCTTCATCGCGTCTTTGATTCATTCTCTTCGAAATGTTCTTCATCAATTATCCCATTATGAATTTCAAAACATTGATTTGTATAAAATTCATTTCGGATTATTTTACAATTTACACTGTAATCCATATAAAGAATTTGTTTGACGCAGCTTCAGAACTGCAGACTCAACAATTAAACAATCACTCCTTCATTGTCTGAATGTACTGCAATATGCCGGACAGTATCTTCATGTTGTTCTTGTTTGTACTTGTTTATAAGCTTGTCTTATATATGTTTGCTGGCATTGAGAACTGTTTTGAAATGTGTCCATTTTGTTATAATAATTCATGATGCAATAATATTGGAAAGCAGCCCGGGCGTATCCCACAGGGATAGCACGGGCCGTGGTGCGTATTTGCAGGCAGAGATGTGCAGTATGCACTCCTCTGCCTGCAAATAGCACACACGATGCAGCCGTATTGCAGCAATGCAATAGGCGCATTCAGTATGACAAAAATGCATACTGGACTGCAAAACTGTTATTGTACATTTTGGCTGAATAATTTAAGACTAAGATTAGGAAGTCTGAATATTCAGGCATCAAATCGAGGCCGGAATGCGTTAGAGGAATGTGACAACCGGCCAAACACCTAAATAAACCGGCAGATGCCGGCTGCATAAAAGGAGATATTATATGGCATGTTTTATTGTACCGGCAACCGGAGCTATCATTTCACATATTTGCGAAAAGCAGACAAAGAAACGTGAAGCACAGGCGCACAACCACATTGCATTTTCGACCAAACTCGGATGGCTCACCCGGCTCCTTGCCGGCGGCGCATTCCTCCTCGCCTTTGAACACGTGTGGCATGGTGAGGTCGTTCCCTGGTTCCCGTTCCTGACGGCAACGACATCCCCAGATAGTACGGCTGAAATGCTTCACGAAATGGCGACGGCAGGTGTAGTCATGCTGTTGCTCTGCATCGCAGTCTGGGGCGTCATGCTGGCTGTCGTGCATCATCTCGAGACAAAAGCCATTGGAAAGGAAGAAGTATGACGCTGTTATTAACAGTTTTTGCCGCCGTCATTTCGACCTTTTTATGGTACAGAAATGCGCCCGAAGATATCTATCGGATACGAACGCTTTGCTTCCTGTTTTGGGGCGCATCGCTGATGTGGCTGGTGGATGCCATTTTTGAATTCGTCGAAAACGGCGCGTCTTATTTTAATCCGGCTGCAGCAGATATGATCAACGACGCTTTCCTTGGACTCGCTGTGATTGCGCTCGGCCTCGTCGTATGGATCGTCGATCTCCTCGTTCATGACCCTAAACACGTCGTAAAAAAAGCATTGTTGAAGTCGCAGAAAGAAGAATCCGTTTCGGAAGCTCCTGCGGCTGAATCGTCACACGTGGGATAATATGAAAAAAGGAATGGTTTCGCTGAAAAAAATTCGCATCATCATTGCAGCACTGATGTTTGCTGCGGTTACGCTGTTATTCCTGGATTTTACGGGCGTTATCCACGAATGGCTGAGCTGGATTGCAAAAATCCAGTTCTTGCCTGCATTGCTGGCTCTGAATGTCGTTATCGTCATCGCATTATTATTGATAACTGCTGTCTTTGGACGAATCTATTGTTCGATCATCTGTCCCCTGGGCATTATGCAGGATATCATTGCATGGTTCGGTACACTTCGTAAAAAGAACAGAAACAAATATCATTATACAAAAGCCAAAAATATACTGAGATACGTTGTACTTGGCGTGTTTGCCGTATTGATGATTGCAGGAATCCATTCCATTGCCATTCTGATTGCACCATACAGTGCGTATGGCCGAATCGCACAGAATTTATTTTCTCCGATATATAATGCAGGAAATAATATATTGGCCTTTTGGGCCGAGCGTCTTGATTCCTACACATTTTATCCGGCAGAAGTATGGATTCGGAGTGTGCCGACATTTATCATTGCTCTTGTGACGTTCATTGTTATTGCCGTTCTGGCGTACAGAGGCGGCCGCACTTGGTGCAACACCATCTGTCCCGTCGGTACTTTGCTCGGGTTTATCTCAAAATACTCGCTGTTTAAACCCGTTATCAATAAAGATAAATGTATTCACTGCCACCTGTGTGAAAAACGCTGCAAAGCCGCATGTATCAATTCAGATTCACAGACGATTGATACAAGCCGATGTGTTGCCTGCATGAACTGTATTGAGAATTGTCATCATGGGGCAATTCAGTACAAATGTACATGGGGAAGAAAACCTGCAAAACAGGATGAAACTGCAGAAAATGTGAATATCAAGACATCGGATGGCAAATCCCAGACGTCGGAAGAATCAGCCGAAACCAATCGTTCCGTGCTCACAGATAATGTTTCAACCGCAAGAAGAGGTTTTTTGATGTCCCTGCCTGCGCTTGCGGTATCTTCCGTAGCCATGGCCGAAGATAAGCTGACGGATGGTGGTATGGCAGAACTCAAACCACGCCAGAGACCGGATCGCGGCGAATTCTCATTGGTACCAGCCGGTGCCCGGAGTTTCGGCAATTTCTCTGCGCGTTGTACCGGATGTCAGCTCTGTGTGACCAAGTGTCCCAACGGAGTTTTGCGTCCTTCGACTTCGCTGTTGAACCTGATGCAGCCCGAGATGTCTTTCGACAAAGGATTCTGTCGTCCGGAATGCACGCGGTGTTCCGAAGTTTGTCCGACGGGGGCAATTCAATCGATTAAGCCATTCGAAAAATCCGGCATCCAGATTGGTCACGCCGTATGGCTGAAATCATTGTGTCTGCCTGCGGCAGATGGCACAAAATGCGGCAACTGTTCGCGTCATTGTCCGAATGGTGCGATCGAAATGATAGAAATCGACGGCCCGAAAGGAGAAAAGGTAGAAGTGCCATCCGTCGATACCGAACGCTGCATCGGCTGCGGTGCCTGCGAATACGTTTGCCCGGTACGTCCCATCAGTGCCATTCATATCGTCGGTCACGAAGTCCACAAGGAAATATAATCATTTTTGCAGGTGCATTATGAGCGAAAATAAATATAACCGTCGTGAATTTATGAAAATTACCGGCGCAGCAGCAGCGGTAATGGGGCTGGCTGCTGCCGGATGCAGCGATAAGGAAACCCGTTCGCGCGGCGGAACCATGGATTTGCCGACTGGTGAAATGACCTATCGTACGGCAAAAAATGGCGATAAGATTTCTCTGCTGGGCTTTGGTATGATGCGTCTTCCGACGACAGATAACCGAAGCGCCCGCGAAACCGACGGTGAAATCGATCAGGAAATGGTCAATTCACTCATCGATGAAGCCCTGAAATACGGCGTCAATTATTTTGATACTTCACCTGCCTACTGCAAGGGAAAATCCGAAGCTTCACTCGGTATTGCTCTGAAAAGACATCCGCGCGACAAGTATTTTATTGCGACCAAGCTGTCCAACTTTGCCGAAAGTACCTGGAGCAGGGAAGAATCGATGAAAATCTATGAGAACTCTTTTAAAGAGCTTCAGGTAGATGTTATCGATTATATGCTGCTGCACGGTATCGGTATGGGCGAGGATGGCATGAAAGTATTTAATGCCAGATATATCGATAATGGCATGCTCGATTTTTTGCTCGAGGAACGCAAAAAAGGAAAAATTCGCAATCTGGGATTTTCGTATCACGGTGATATCGCAGTATTTGATCATGCACTTGCGATGGATGTCGACTGGGATTTTGTACAGATTCAATTGAATTACGTGGACTGGAAACACGCCAAAGAAGTCAACGAACGCAATACAAATGCCGAATACTTATACGCCGAACTGGAAAAGCGAAACATACCTGCCATTATTATGGAGCCTTTACTCGGCGGCAGACTCGCCCGACTCGAAAACCGAAGGGCTCTCAATAAGCTCAAAGCTGCAGATCCCGAAGCCACGCCGGCTATCTGGGCGATGCGCTATGCCGGCAGTCCGAATGGTGTTTTGACCGTATTGAGCGGTATGACGTTTCGTGAGCATCTGCGCGAAAATCTGCGCACTTACTCGCCGCTTAAAACTTTGTCAAAGCAGGAGCTCGATTTGCTCGAAGATGTCGCGCAGACGATGCTTTCATATAAAACAATTCCTTGCAATACCTGTCAGTATTGCATGCCGTGTCCCTATGGTTTGGATATTCCGTCGATATTTGTGCACTATAACAAATGCGTTAATGAAGAAAAATATATTACGGAGCAGACGGATGATAAATATGTCCAGGCACGCCGGGAATTCCTGATTGGATATGATCGTTCCGTTCCCAGGCTGCGTCAGGCCGATCACTGTATCGGCTGCAATCAGTGTTCCCCGCATTGTCCGCAGAGAATTGATATTCCGGAAGAAATGCGAAAGATCGATCGTTTCGTTGAAATGCTGAAAAGAAATGATGGAAAGCTGAATTCGTAATCATTTGGCGATGTACGGCCTGTATATTGATTCCAGCTTTGGAGGTTGAAACTGGCCTCTTGATGCTCGGCATGCCAAAGAAAGGCATACCGGGCATTATAAATATCAATCGCAGTCGGTGCTCCCGCGCAGCTGATTGGCTGTGCAGACACCCTTGAGTCCCCAGTTGCTGATCATACTGCGAGCCTCGCTGCACGATAATTTGGTGTGATAAAACATCTCACTTAACCGCGTGCAATCTTTGCTGTTGGTGATATAAGTAGGACGCCAGTCATTTGAGGTATAATTGTAACTCGTAGCATTATAAAACATTCGGCTCATATTTTGTACACTCGCAACCGTCCACGTCGAAACGTCCTGATTAAATGCGGTTGCACCATAGAACATCTCGCGCATGTCTTTGACTTTAGCTGTCTTGGTCTTCCAGTTCTTGAGCGGTTGGTTGAATGCTTTATTGTTATAAAACATACGGCTCATATCCGTCACATTGGATACATCCCAATTGGATAAAGTGTCGTTATAGGCGGAACCCTCAAACATGTGGCTCATATCGGTTACTTTTGATACATTCCATCTATCTAGGCCATAAACGTTTGGGTACATATTACTATCATTGTTACTAAACTTCTTAGCTCCCTCGAACATACCTTTCATATTGGTAACATGATCGACTTTCCAATTTGAAAGATACTGATTGAAATTTTCAGCATAAGCAAACATATATTGTGTATCTTTTACGTTGACGACATTCCATAAGTTAACTTGACCATTGAAAGCCGATGCTTTGTAAAACATATAGGACATATCCGTGACGTTTTCGATTTTCCATTCGAAAATATTACAATTAAACTTACTGGCACCACTGAACATGTGGGACATATTCGTGACTTTCGACACATCCCAGGATCCTATATTTTGTGAAAACACTGAGTTGTTTGCAAACATATAAGACATATCTTTCACATTGGAAACATTCCAACTGCCAATCGATTGGTTAAAGATAGTATTATTAAACATGTAGCTCATATCTGTGACATTTTGGACGTTCCATCTGTCTATCTTTTGATTGAACTTACTCGCTCCGTCAAACATGTGGTTCATATCGGTGACTTTTGAGGTGTCCCAATATTCAATCGGTCCATTAAATGCTTTGGCATTTTGGAACATTCCGCTCATATCGGTGACATTGGCTGTATCCCACTTATGGAGATCCTGGTTGATGTTTGAATTGGCAAAAGTGTTTTTCATGCTCGTGACATTTGAAACATCCCATCTCATTATCATTGCATCATTAAATTGCGAATCATTACTGAACATACTTTCCATCGTGGTAAGTTTTGATGCATCAGGAATATCAGTTTGTGAGATGGATTTGAGATTAACGGCATTATTGAATGCATATTTAGCGAAACCGGCCGGTCCAAAGGATTCGATGCGAATGAGGTTTGCAGCTCCATAAGCACCGATTCTCCAGCCGTCAACGTCGCCAGACAATTTTACACGATATTCTCCGGGATTTGCATAGGTATGCGTGGAATCACGGTTAGTACAATAAGTGCCTGAGATCGTATCGGTAACGCCATCCCCCCAATCGACGCTGACATGGCAGCCGGACCCAGCAGAAAGTCTAAATGAGATTTTTTCATTGGATGTGCTCGTTCGCCAGACGGTGACGAATTCTTTTGGCGCACAGCGGCCATCGGAACGGCACACATAGCCATCAATACATTGTGTATCGTGCTGGCATTTATTCATGCAAGTGCCGTTGTTCACCATTGGGTCACAGAATCCGGTGGTCATGGCGCACGCAGAATGACTCGAACATAATCGAGCATTTTTCCAGTCTCCATCAAACTCATCTTTCATGTGATTGCCATTTTCATCTTCACACGAGGCATTCTTGCAGGCGTTGGTACACTGAGCGTGGAAAGTGAGTTCGTCATTTTTACAGATGAGGATGGTTTTGCCGTCTGTATCACAGCTGAGCGCACCTTCGTTGCACGTATGACAGCTGGTAGCGTCTTTGCAGCCAAATTCGCATGTTTCGGAACTATATTTCTTACTGCTGTCGCAGATTTCGAGGATTCCGTCCTTGCATGTCCTGGTGTTGGCTGTTGTACATCCGGTGCAGTGGTTATCTTCGCAGCTTTCAGTACAAGGTGTTGCAACCCATTGGGTTTTGTGGTCTGCTTCGGTGCAGGTTTCGAGCGATTTGCCATCCTCGCTGCATCGCTGGCTGCCCTTGATACAGGCAATGCAGTGGTCGCCTTCGCAACCGTAGATACAGCCTTCGGTTTTGCGTCCTTCGTCCGAACAATAGGTGTGTACAAAGATACTATCCTTTTCTTCGCAGGTATCCGGGCCATGAATATCATTGCAGCTCTTGCAGGAGCCATCGACGCATTCAAACGGGCATTCTTCCATCTTGAGTACGCCGCCTTCGCAGTAATTGCGCGTTTTTCCTTCACATGAGGAAGCACCTTCTTCGCATGGAGTGACGATTATTTTGCAATTCTCATGATCTTCGCAGTCTTCGTCATCACAGTCAATTTTACCGTCTTCATCGTCATCGGTCTTGTTATCGCAGATTTCGTTTTTTTTATCTTCATCCTGGCAGTTTGTCCATTCGCCATCGACGCATTCACAGTCCTTTTTGCCTTCAGGCATATCGCCTTCACAGGTTTTGTCTTTGTCCTGGCAGTTGGTCCATTCGCCATCGATGCATTCACAGTCTTTCTTGCCTTCAGGCATATTGCCTTCGCAGGTTTTTGCGTCCTCATCCTGACAATTCGTCCATGTGCCATCGACGCATTTGCAGTCTTTTTTGCCTTCTGGCATGTCGCCTTCGCAGGTTTTGTCTTCATCCTGGCAGTTTGCCCATTCGCCATCGACGCATTCGCAATCTTTTTTGCCTTCTGGCATGTCGCCTTCGCAGGTTTTGTCTTCATCCTGGCAGTTTGCCCATTCGCCATCGACGCATTCACAGTCCTTTTTGCCTTCAGGCATATTGCCTTCACAGGTTTTGTCTTTGTCCTGGCAGTTGGTCCATTCGCCATCGACGCATTCACAGTCCTTTTTGCCTTCAGGCATATTGCCTTCACAGGTTTTGTCTTTGTCCTGGCAGTTGGTCCATTCGCCATCGACGCATTCACAGTCTTTCTTGCCTTCGGGCATATTGCCTTCACAGGTTTTGTCTTTGTCCTGGCAGTTGGTCCATTCGCCATCGACGCATTCACAGGCTTTCTTGCCTTCGGGCATGTCACCTTCGCAGGTTTTAGCATCGGCATCTCTGCAATCCGTCCATGAACCGTCTTTGCATACGCAGTCTTTTTTACCTTCGGGCATGTCACCTTCGCAGGTTTTAGCATCGGCATCTTTGCAATCTGTCCAAGCGCCGTCTTTGCATACACAGTCTTTTTTGCCTTCGGGCATAGCACCTTCGCAGGTTTTAGGTGCGCAAACGATAAATACTTTGCAGCTGTCATCGTCGCAGTCGGCTTTGCCGTTGTTATCGTTGTCCTGGCCATCGGCACAGAGTTCGGCAGTATTTTCAGGCACGCTGGGATCGTCCGCGTGATTGGAAGAATCGTCGCTGCAGCCCCACGAGAGGCACGCCACGCTCAATGAGCAAATAAGTAATGATTGTATTTTCATGTCGAACTCCTTTTATCAATTCGCAATGTGTAATGCGTTATGCGTAACGCGGAATATTTAAAACGTAATATGTAAAGCGTAATTGAATTCCAAAATCAATAGTCCTTCATTCTTTAGGATTATTCTGAGGAATTCATTGTGAATTACGAATTACGAATTAAATCTATGACATCTTTGGGTATGGGATTGCCATATCTGCAGATTAAAGCTCCTCTTGTTCTTCTTCTATGTTGGATCGTGATCCCCATCTCCATCGGATGCATCCCCATTATCCGGGCATGCCGTCATGATTTCGCGGCAATCCTTGGGTTTGAGGGGATTGCATACGTTCTTTGTACAACTATCCGGGGGAAACTCGCCAGCTGTGACCGGATCGCCATCGGGGCAGTAGCATTCTCCGGCTGAATCAAGCTCCTTATTGCCAAACCCATTGCAGTGACATCCTACAGATTTAAAACTATCGCACGCATAGGTACCTTCCAAATCACAATGCAGGCGTTTACCCCAAAAAGATATATATTTGGCTTCGAGCTCGTCTATTGTCATGTCGGCATCGGCTTTGTCTGCCCACGTGTTCTTTAGATTCGGAAACGAAAATTTCAACTTTTTCGATCGGCATTTTTTGTTCTCTTCTGCGTCATAAATACAACTCGTACCATCATCTTCATAATTGCAAATCAATTGATTTTCTATAATGTATTTAATATAATCTTTTTGATTGACGAAACATTTGTCAGCATAATGTCCCTGTGACCCGCAATTATCGCCCCTGCCTTCAATGTAAGTTCTATATACGGGTTTGCCCTTTTTATAGTTAATGGACGCCACTTTATCCCCAAAACCAAATCCGGCTTCAACAATATCTTCCGTGTCGCAATCGAGCCAATAGTGTCCGGGGCCCTTATAATTCTTGCAATGCGTTACGACACATTCATTGGTGAGCGCCAGATCGGTATGATTGTCATCGGGTTCCGGCGCTTTTTGGGGTTCCGGCGCAGCCTCGGCTGGCTTTTCTTCGTTGGCAGCGGCCTGTTCGTTGGCTTTGGGCGCTTCGGCAGCAGCTTCGGCAGGCTTGGCATCCTGCGCCGGTTCGTCAGCTTTGGGCGCTTCGGCAGCAGCTTCGGCGGGCTTGGCATCCTGTGTCGGTTCCGGGGCTTTCTTTGAGCATGCACTCAAAGCCGACAGCATGGCCAGAATACAAATGGTAAGCATGAATATACGGTTTTGATGCGGAAATGATTTCATTGCGTTCATAACTCCTATTTCTTCCGTTTCGAGTTGGTTAATGTGGTTTTCTTTTTCACCGGCCTTGCCTTTTGAGGAACGGGTTTATTAAGGCCGACCATTTCTGCCACGAGATCGTATGGATTTCCAATGTATGACGAAAACTTATTGCCCTGATAGTTCTTAAAAGCCTCTTCGTTTCTTTGAATCGTCTTTCTCGCGATATCGATACAATCGGAAAAATCGATTTCAAATGGTTTGCCATAAAAAGCACTCGTCAGTATGTATCCGTGTATCGTCATGAGCGCGCCATAAACAGAGACGATATCATCGGTATTGGCGAGTTGCCGGACGTATTGTTTGATACGATTCGGCAGGTCATGGTCGCCCTCTTCATAGAGCGGTAAAATACAGTCACACCATAAAACCCTGTCATCTGTGAGTCCAATCATAAACGAATTGCGTTCACAGAAGATGATTTTGTTGTTGTAGCAGTCGATTTCGCGACCGGCGGCCAGGGCCTTTTTATAGGTATCTAAATGTGACATGGGCTTCGACCCCCTCTACATTTTCGATCGGATGACGAAACAGACAACAGCGGCAATTGCAAAGACAATACTGATGACAAACGATACGATCATGTGCAGGTGCATACGGGCATACATATCCGAATCACCGTCGAGCGTATGGTAGTATGCAAAGCGCTGCAATGCTGCATATAATAATGCTATAACGGCGATAACAATACTGGCGATTCCAAGAATGAATAATACTTTATGCATCGTCTTCTTCATCTTCTTCATCGTCATCGAAGTCATAATCCAGCGCCGCGTCGTAACCAGCGTTTGCAGCTCGAATCATCCACTTCTTGCCTTCGGCCTTCTTTTCAGGATCCGAACTTTGTAGTAGAGCACCACCAACATTGTACATGGCCTCCGGAATGCCCTGTTCTGCCGCTTTGAGGAACCATTCGAACGCTTTTACAGAATCCCTTTCAACGCCGCGGCCCGCACCATACATATGCCCCAGCAGAAACTGCGACATTGCATCGCCGCCTTCAGCCGCAATCGTAAGGAATTTCAAGGCTTTTTCCAAATCCTGCTCAAGTACATCCCAACCGAAGTAATACTGATTGCCAAGAAAGGCTGCAGCCTCGATGTTGCCGTTTTCGGCCATTTTAATCGCTAATTGAAGTTTCTCTGGTTCCATGGTCGTTTCCTTTAATGATGGATGGAATGGCGCGGGCTATCGGCTGCGCCGATACGCCCTGCGAGAGACGTTTCACAAAACGTCTCTGCTCGCTTTGGCGCGTGTCACGACACGCGCCTACAGCTCGCTTGCTCGCCTATTGCCTGCGGCAATACGGCTCGCTAAGAAGCTGCTTAGGATCATTCGCTAGCCCCATGAAAGGGTGCAACAGAAGGCAAAGCGCCAGATAGCGCGTGATATTCATTAATCATCCGGCACACACTCGTCGTTTTCATAGAGACATTCCTTATCCTCGCCGGGGGCACAATCCAATTTCTTCGATTTGATATAATCTTCAAATTCCTGTTTTTGCAAAAAGCATTTCTCCCACTGTTCACCCTGATAAACACAAGAAGAACCGCCACGCATAATATAACCTACGCGATAGACGGTGCTGCCGAGATGAAAACCTGCATCGACAATTGGTTTTGTATTGCATTCAAAACCTGTGTCACAGCCTTCATTCTCTTTGCAGCAGACCACGGTGCAGTCAGCCGGATTGATGGCAAGATATTTATATTCAAAATCGGAATCTTCCATTTCCATTTTTGGAACATCAAAGTCGGCAATTTTCTTAACGATAGGATTTACAGCCGTTTTGTATGCCTGTGGATAGGTGATTTCCTCACAATACTCCAAAGCGTTATTGAATACACACTTTCTATAGAAAATATAACTCTTTTCATCAAAGTCAGATATAATATAATAATTTGGCTTTACGACTTTATAATGCGGTGCATGACCAAGAAAACCGACAGCCTGATCAAATGCGGCTTTCGCAGAACCGTCATGCATATCATTTGCGCCCCAAACTTTATAAGTCATTTCTTTCCATATATAGGTCGCACCGTCATGATTATCGGGTGCAGGCTGTTTTTCCATGAACGCAGGGACTTCATATTCGAATAAAAAACGGTCTACACCGCCTTTTTCCCATTTAATGTTTGCCATGATGTCGTCGATGGTCATATCGGCATCGGAGTTTTCGGCTTTTTGGGGGGCTGCTGCTGCCTCGGCAGGCTTGTCATCCTGCGCAGGTTCCTGAGCTTTGGGGGCTTCGACAGCTGCATCGACGGGCTTGTCATCCTGCGCAGGTTCTGCAGCTTTGGGCGTTTCGGCAGCTGCTTCGGCAGGTTTGGCATCCTGCGCAGATTCTGCAGCTTTCTTTGAGCATGCACTCAAAGCCAACAGTATTGCCAGAATACTGATTGTAAACGCGAATGGTTTGTTCGTTTGGATAAATGATGTCATTGTGTTTTTATCCTTTGTATTGAATGTTTTGGGTCTTTGGCATGCTGACGAATGATACGCCATGATTATCCCTGAGGCCGCGTCACATCCGGCTCCCAATCGAATTCCGAGTACTGCGTCTTTTGCCAGTAATCTTCATCCTGCCAGCCACTGAATTCCAAAACGTGATCCCCGCCGCATTCGCCCTCTTCCTGTATCAGGCGGATATAACAATATTTGGTGGCGACATCTTTGGGAATGATCCCGCCACCGCATGTTTTTAGCAATTCAGCAATCGTCATGTTTTTATCCCGATTGCCAATGCCTCGAATATAGAGTCCCGAATCGTAGCGTTTAAGCTCTTTTTCGTACTGTTCGAGGGTTTTGCGCTCATCTTCATACAGGATGGATTGTGCAATCGCATCATCGAGGGAATCATTCGTTCTGACAAAGCGATAATAATAGATTTTATTGTCAAACTTCTTCGTAAACGGATCGCGGAAACACAGACCGTTCATGCAATATTTGTTTTCTTCGCATTGGGTCTTGCCGCATGCACAACCCGCCGGATTGCTGCATTTTAAAACGCCATGAACCAATCGATAACCGTCCGAAAGCGGCTTGAGGGTTGCGCGATCGACGCAATGATCCTTGTAACAAACGCTCAAGGGGTCGCATTCTTCGTTGCCGCAAGAGCAGGTCGAATTGTTTTCTCTACAGACCTGAACCATCTTGCCATCTTTGCCGGGTTCGCAGGTATAATTCTCGGTATCGATAGCCACGCCGTCACACATACATCCCATTGGGCCCGGCACTGAATATCTTGTACATTTTTCTGGTTCGCAGATTTCCTGCTTTTTCATCTTTTTGCCATAGCAGCTGCAGTCATCCGTTTTGCATTCGAGCTGGGGCTCCCCTGAATCATCCGAGCAAACAAATCCTACGATGTCTGGTGTTACTTTCGAAGCACCGCATAAACACTCATTCTTATCGCATCTGGCATTCTGCGGACATGTCATATCGCCGCAGGCACAGCCTTCGGGTTTGTTGCATTTCTGGATGCGTTTGTTGGGAGCATGCCTGACCTGTGAAGCATCAAAACGCGCAAAGGCCGTGTTCTCAAGAACAGAGCAGACATAGTCCGTTCCCAAAGATAGTTTGTCATCACAATAACATTGACCATCCCGGCAGATTTCGCCCTGAGCACATTGGGTGCTGTCGCAGGCACAGGATTTCTCTGTACATCTGATCCCTATGCCATTCCTTGAACAGGCTTCGTTTGTACAATACAAACTACACTGTGCGTCCGGGGTAATGATATCTTTGCCGCAAAGGCAGGTTTCATCGACACATGCGGCATTTTGCGGGCATTTCTTTCCGCCGCATTCACAGCCCTCTTCGAGCGTGCAGGTCCAGGCTTTGAGCGGTAAATCACTTTTGTAATCCGGGAATTCAGCAACATCCAGACAGGCATAGCCTTTGGCATTCTTAGGGATGAGCATCGGGAAATTGCCTTTGCCGTGACAATAGCGTTTGCCGCCGTTGCACTTTTCTGCATCAAAGACTCGAATGCCGAATTTTGTCCCCTCTTCATTGTCATCATCGGGAATTTCAAATGTACAATTTGGGCTTTTCGTTTCTTTGCACTGCTTATGGATATCTTCGATAATATCATATATATCGACATGCCCGCCCTGCCAATTGGTATCATAGTATTCAAAATGAGAATTGTTGTCGTTCAGCGTGATTGGCTGCAATGTATCGAAAGTGCATTTATCATCGCGGCAGATCTGGCCATTTCTACAGGTTTGCGCGCCGCAGATGCAGGTCGGCCGATCACATGCAAACGGCTGATCCGGGTTTGGCGATGTACTAAAAAGTGGGATATCGTCGGTTCTATCCAAAACGCAATCACCATATTCCGAGCGCGATTCGAGCGTAATATCCATCCCGCCGGGCACATAATACGGATCGCTTTTGCTCGTGAGATGATAGGCCAGAATATCAGGAACGGCAGATTTGGTCGGCAGTTGGTTCAAATGTCTATAATGATTGAGTGATGTGGCTTTCGATAATGCAGGGTACCAACGCCCATCGATCGTCATGCAGCCTTGAATTTTGTTGCAAACTGCAGCTGTAATGGCGTCGCAGCTGTCTGTTCCGCTATCGACGGTACATTGAAACTCGCGCCCCAGCACTCTGCTTTCGTCCTCCTGCAAGGGGGCGGTAATTTGTCCGGTTTTGGGGTCATCTTCGCCATATCCGCCATAATAACAGGTACACATATTGTTGCTGGTTTTAACGGCTTTTTGTGGGCAAATCTCGCTATCCGCATGTCTTGGTTTGGGCGGAAGAATGTTCAAATTGACTTTGCCTTTTGGCGCATTTTCCGGATTCTGCGCAATGGCTTCAGACGGGGGATTCGCGGCAGCGTCGTCGGCCTTGGGGGCTTCGACAGCTGATTCTGCAGGCTTGGATTCCTGAGCCGGTTCGGGGGCTTTCTTTGAGCATGAGCTAAGGATGAATGGTATGGCGAGTGCCAATAGAAGTTGTTTTTTAGGTGTTGTCATCATTTTGCCATCGTGTATGTGGTTAGCGAGCCGTATGCGCCAACGGCGCATAGGCGAGTAGGCGCGTGTCGTGACACGCGCCAAATATGTGCGTGTCGTGACACGCGCCAGGCAGGGCGTATCGGCGCAGCCGATAGCCCGCCCCCCCCAAAATCATCGTTCACAATGATAAACCTTGTTTGGTGCCACGGCATTATCGTAGTTGTGCCAGAATATGTACTGGCTTTCGATGTCTTTGCCGATTTCCCATTTACATTTGTTATATTGTGAAACCGAATCGTATTCGGAGGTCGAGCTGTCACTGAATTGTACCGATTTACAGATCATGCCGGAATGCGCAATCGAATCGCCGCAGACGCATTTGTCGGGATCGATGCAGCGCAGTCCGAGCGGGCGATCGCGGAAAATCATGCGCCCGTCGGCGGTTTTTTGTGCGTATAATCCGTGTTCGCAGACGTATTTGTCGCGGTCTTTGCGCGGCACCGGCCACGAATCACAAATATATCGCGTCAGGCAGGGATCGAACGAGAGTTCATGCCCCATGATTTTGGCGATGGCTGCCATATCAATTGAAGGTTCCCATCTTTGTACAAATTCTTCGGCAGATTTCCGGCCGCAATTGTCGAGTTCGGCGGGATCGGTTGTATAAAAAGTTGGATCATATATTGGCCGTTCCCCGTCTTTTTTGGGAAATTTGGATTTGTATGATTTGCCGGTGCGTTTGATATAATCATTTTGTGATATACAATGATTGTCGGAGCACACGAGATACATGGGGCAGATCTCGCTGCCACAAGCGCAGCCGTTGGGATCATCGCAAACCCAGGCGCGTATTCCAATGGGATCATCGTAGGTTGGAATGTTATAACAACCAAAACGACCGTCGCCGGCAGGGGCTTTTTCGGGCGCATTTTCGCGCCCATGGCACCAGCGCGTGCCGCCCGGACATGTGTCCGCGTTGAATACGGATCGATAGGTGCCGCCAACGCTCGTCTCATGAAACGATGAGGGATCCATCGCTTTTACGCCACAATGGCCGTCTTTTTTGGGGATGACACAGTCACCCAGCGGGCAGAGCGTTTCGATCGTCGTATCGGTGTCGCCGTCAATGTGGTATGGGCAGGCATTGTGATTTTCTTCAATATCGCGGATATCCCATTCACGGATATCATCGTGAAGTCTCGCATCAGACCCCGAATAGTCTATCGCGCCTGCCTCAAAATGCATGTCGCCCACGTGGCAGCCGTCGGGATTTTCGCATGTGTGGTAATAATACTGGTCTTGTCCGGATGAACCGCCGTCCCAGTCGTAATCACAAACGAATTCGCCATGACGCTGGCTTTGTATGCCGTGTGCAAGAATCGACCAGCAGTGTGGGCAATCGACATCATTGCCAGTGCATTCATCCGGATCGGTGCAGTCCGTGCCTTGATAATCCTCGCCACATTCGCATTTGCCCGCCGCACATCTTGCGCCCAGTGCGCAAAAACCGTTGCCGCATGGGCAGTTGCCTTCTTTGCAGATAAAATCGCCTTTTGGGGGAACGATAGTAGAAACGCATTCGCCGTTGACGAGTTTTTGTGAATATTTACATTTTTTCCCATTGCCAAGATCACAGCCATAAGTCAGCGCGCACAAATACTCGACTTTTTTCTCTTCTTCGGTGCCATCCATACCTTGATCGACAAAGCGATGATCAGTGTTTATATCTTTATCATCGTCCCGAAGACAGCCAAACCCTGGAATTGCAGTCACTGCCTTGCGGCCTTCGCATGCGGGCATGTTGTCGATACATTCGGTGCCTACGGGAATCTTAATATCGCCGCAGTCGCAGATTTTTACAGGGAAATCCACTTTATCTTTATTCCACCGGCCTCTTTCGCACACCGTCTTGTTCGCCGAATCGCTCACTTCTGATTCGAGCGCCGAAGATGCCGTGCGATATTTATCCGGGGCAGCTTTGTCGTTTTCTGCTGTGGGCTGCTCTGCCGCGGGTTGTTCGGAACTTTCGGACGCCGCGGGGGCACTGGCGTTCGGCGCATTCTCGGTCGGAGCAGGGGAGCGCTTGCATGACGTCATGGACAGCAAAATACAGATGGCTATCCCGGTTCGCAGCGTATTCATTTTCATGGGTGTCTTACCTGTAATCCTGTGTTTGTTGGGATGCGCCCCTATCGACGTGCGTCGATACGGTGCGCGGTTGACGCTATGGCTTAGGCCATACGCGTCAACCATCATCATGGCGTATTGCAAATAGCCGTGCTCATAATGATAACGAGCCGTATTGCCGCAGGCAATAGGCGAGCAGAGCCGTGTCGTGACACGGCTCTCGGCATGGCGTATGCCGCAGGCATAGCCATGCCATAATAATAAAACAACAAAATATATAAATAATGTTATATATTAAAATTGTTATATTATTTTGCCTCTGCGAGTTTTTCTGCGTAAGCTTCTTTGACTTTATCGTCAGAGAGGCCCTCGATCATTTTTCCGATTTTTTCGAGCTCGGCTTTGCCACCTATTTTAGCGATGGCTTTCATTACCGAACCTTTGGAGATATGGTCGCCGAAGTTTTCGTCCTTGATGAGATCGGACATGACCGAGGTAAACTCATCTTGATTGAAGTACGTGGCTTCCTGTTTCCATTTGGCAAAATCGTCATTGATTGTGATGCTGTTGAATACGCTTAACGTCAACCAGTTAGGTACATCGCTCGTGCGCGGTGTCTTTTTGAAGTAATCCATTGTGGCTTTGTACGCGGCTTCGCTGCGGTGCTCATAAGACGGGGAATCGAGCCATAATCTGGAAAGACCGGTCATGCAATCAAAGTGGAGCTTTGCTTTGGAGTTGTCATTGAGGATTTTTACAATGGGTTCGATGATTTTCTCATTATAATGATCGCCGGCACCACGACATGCGGTGGCTGCAACGGTTTCGTCCGAATCAGACATCAGGGCGATGAGGGTATCGATGGCACCTGCGGCATCTTTAAAGGATGAATTGCTAAGAGAGCCTGCGGCCTCATTGCGCACGATTGCATTTTCATGTTTGGTCATGCGAATCATGAATTCTGCAACGGATGCGTCTTTGTCGCCGGCGAAAGTCAGTTCCTGTGCCAATACTTTGAGTGCGTATGGATCTTTTTCGTTCTTTATGGCTTCTTTGCCGGCTTCGGCATCGGGGCTGTTGTCATCGAAAATGCTGTTAATGGATTTGTAGCCTTCGGCACGGACGATCGGGTAATCGCTCTTGATGAGTTTGCCCATGACAGCTTTGGCAGAAGGTGATTTGGCGCTATTTTCACTTTCTGCCTGCTTGATTGCCTGGAATACGATGCAGTCTCTCTTATTGAGCTCCAATTTGTCGTCAACCGTGCAACATGGAAGTTTGCCGAGCATTTCGACATAGCTGTCTTCGGTTATCAGTTTTTTGCCGTCTTTGTCTTCGAATTTGGCCAGAGCTTTGATGGAATCGACGGTGACACCGGAGCAGTCCATCTTGGGTGCTTCGGCTTTTGCGTCCGCCGGGGCTTCAGCAGCAGCTTCGGCTTTGGCATCATCGCCTTTATTTTCATCGGCCTTTTTGCCGCAGGCGCTGAGGGTGAGAATAGATGCCATGGCGAATACGATGATCTTTTTCATTTTGTCTCCTTTTTGTTTTTAAAAAAGAGCCGTATGCGCCACAGGCGCATAGGCGAGCAAGCCAGCTGTTGAGGCGTGTCAAAACGTGCGGCCCCAGGAGGGTCGCTTTATGCGTAACTGCATGCACCTGGCACGCCCTATAAGCGCAAACTTATACCTCAATACTGTTTATCAAGCCAACAGAAGATTGTCCCCCGCCGATCAGACAGGTACGGATGATTTAGCGGATGGCGCGGCGTATCGCAGATACGCATGCCCTTAGCCGAAAACTCCTTCATCAAGCAGGAACTGCTCAATACCAACATAGACAATTCCATGTTCATCGCAATATGGATTCAGATAATCCTTAACGACAACGAGCTTTTTAAAAGAATCGGGTATTCTGCGAAGAGATTCAGTCTCCTGCTGTCTTTTTTCCGGATCTGCAATGCTTAGTGCAGACTGAATATAGAATCTATTGTATCCGCGATTGACCACAAAATCGACCTCAAGCTGCTTTCTTATTTTTTTCCCTTCATTATCTTTCGTTCCGATTTCAACGACACCAACATCCACATCAAATCCCCTGCGGACGAGATCATTGTAAATCACATTTTCCATCAAGTGGTTTTCTTCAATTTGTCTAAAATTGAGACGCGCATTTCTAAGTCCTGGGTCAGAATAGTAATATTTAGATGGAGTTTTAATATATTTCCTGCCCTTGACATCATAACGTTCTGCTTTTTGTATCAAAAATGCATTCATAAAATATCCAAGATAGCGATCAATGGTATCGGGTGCAATGGATATATGTCTTTCGGTTAAAAAAGTATTGGATATCTTATATGGATTAGTTAAGGAACCAATCCCGGATGCAAGGATATCGAGTAAATTTGAAAGAACTTCAGTATGATTCGATATGCGATTTCGTTCGATAACATCATTCAAATAAGTCCTGTTAAACAGATCTCGCAGATAACGACTCTTTTCTTCGTGTGATTCCAACGATAGTATAACAGGCATCCCTCCATAAGTATAATACTCCTGCCAGGCGGATCGCTTATCCCCCTCAAATGCATCATAAAACTCTCCAAATGATAGTGGATACACGCGAATCTCGTCGCCTCTGTCCCTGAATTGTGTCAGAATATCCGTTGAGAGCATTCTCGAATTACTGCCTGTAACATACACATCAACATTTTTCATTTGCATGAATCCCAGAACGACATCCACAAATGAAATTTTAGCATTAGGATCATCACAATACGGATTCTGAATGACAGACACAAACTGTATCTCATCTATCAATACATAACACTGATTTCCAGCATTAGTTATTTGTTCCCGAATATATTTATCCAGTTCTATTGGATTTCTATATTTTGCATTTGCCAGTATATCCAATGAAAGTTCAATGATTTGTGATGAAGAAACTCCGGATTCAAGCAGATACCCCTTGTAAAGATTAAACAAAAGGACGGATTTTCCGCATCTGCGCAATCCGGTAATGATTTTTACACGGCCATTGTCTTTCTTTTGAATCAGCTTGTTGAGATATTGTGTACGCGGTAGCATGGTTGGTCCTTGTGAAATTTTTGCAGACCGGAACGTTTATTCCAGATATGCAGTACGTTGTTATACCACGACTACGAGAGACGTCAATCAATACACGTGAAATTTTTGCAGACAAGCGCAAATATTTTATGTCATCGCGGCGTATCGCAGATAGCCGCGTCAGGCGAGCCGTAGGCGCGTGTCGTGACACGCGCCCAGGCGAGCGCAGATACAGCAACGCCCGCGTATTGGCATCGCCAATAGCGGGCGTCAGCGAGCTGTAGGCGCGTGTCGTGACACGCGCCCAGGCGAGCCCCAAAATTTATACAAATATATTATTCACATTCGGCTTTTAACATTTTAACCGCATTGACGCCTTCTTCGCATTTGATGTTCCAGAGTTCGATGAGTTTTTTGATATCTTCGCAGGAAACGGCCGTACCTGTATAAATATCTTTAAGATCTGAACACGTGAGATTGGCCTCGGGTTTTGGCAAAGATACAAAGGCTTTTGCATAGGCTGAAGCACGCCAGAACATGGCATACATATTTTTTACTTTGGGCATTACCCAGCCGCTCAAATCCTTGTCGAAGACTTTGTTATCTTCAAACATGTGGCTTGCATCTTCCAAACTGTCGAGTGACCATTTGCTGAGGTCCTGATTGAATGTGACGCTATCTTCGGGATACCAGGCGTCACCGGCAAACATATAGGACATATCCGTAACATTTGAAACGTCCCAATTGCCGATATCCTGATTGAAAGCTGATGCATTATCAAACATATGACTCATATTTTTTACTTTGGAAACATCCCAGTTGCCGATAGGCTGATTAAAATGCTGCGCCCAACTAAACATTCTGGACATATCCGTGACATTACCCACGTTCCATTTAGTGATATCCGGATTCATGTATGAGTACTCAAACATATCTGCCATATTGGTTACGTTGGAAACATCCCATTTGGAGATATCATCTGTGACATTGGCAAGCCAAAATATGTAGCTCATGTCTTTGACTTTGCTGACATCCCAGTTTTCAATACCAACTTTACCACCTACATTCCTAAGCATACCTTGCATGTTTTCGACATTGCTGACATCCCAGCGGGAGAGATCAAGACCGGTAATTTGGAATCTACCTGTAAAGAACAAATTTCTCATATTGGTTACATGAGACACATCCCACTTACTAATAATGACATTCAGGTTTGTACTCGATTCATAGCCAGCAAAATAAGCTTCCATACTGGTCATCAGGGTAGCATCGGGAATATCATTGCCAGCCAGATATATCCCAAAGGGCATGCTGTCATGCATAGCAGCATTAAATGGTTGTTTGCCCAACCCCACTGGACCAAATGTATAGATGGCTTTGAGCGGCGATCCATCTTTATTAGGGCTGATAAAAGAAGTATCCCAGTCATCAAAATAACATTTGTGGGTGTTATTTGTTTTATCCGTAAAAATGTCGTTCATACTGAAGCCTTCATACTGGCCTACAATACGAATGGAATAGATGCCATCAGCCGGATATTCGTGGGTAAGATTTGTCGTGCCACAGCTCTTTACGACATCCCGGCTGTTTTCTGAATCGCCCCAGTAGATCGTGAAATTGCACTTGGTCGCATTTTTTGTGGGAATTTCAACGATCTTATTGCAGGTTTCCATGGCAATATGGAATGTATCGGAAGCACAGCGGCCATCGGGACGGCATTTGTAACCATCAATACACTGATTATCATCTGTACATCGGATGGAGCATTTGCCCAGGAAGCTATCGCAGAATTCGCCGGATGCGCATTCGGAGTTCTTAATACAATCTTTGGCCTTGGAGAAATCCGGGGCAACATCTGCCTTCATGCCGTTGATGGTTTTATCATCATTGAGGCAGAATCCCGACTGACAGCTATTTGTGCAGGTTTCCTGATCGACCCATTTGTTGTTTTCACATTTTTGTACTTTTGTACCATCCGATGAGCACTGAATGGCGCCTTCATAACATACTCTGCATAAACCAGTTTTGGTATTGCAGCCAAATTCGCAGGTCTTATATTTATACTCGTTGGATACGCATATTTTAAGTACATCTTGGGAAACACATTCGCCCGGAGCGCCCATTTGTGTCACGCAGAATTCCTTGCAATAGCCATCTTCGCAGCCATCTTTACAGTAGGTCTCTTTGGGGGCATATCCAGTCAGTATCGGGTGCGTATCGGAACCTTTATATCTAGGTTCACAGGCAACTGCATATTGCTTTTGATTGAGGCTTTCAGCTTTGGTCGAACATACGCTGAGCAGGGGCTGGCATTTGTTGCAATGTGCCGCTACTGTTGTATTCTCAAAGCAACCAAATTCACAATTATCGGTAACGAGCTGGCCGTCTTTGCAGTACGAAAGGTTACCATCGTTACAGAATTTCTTTGTACCATAATCCTCTTCGCAGGTTTTGCATTTGCCAGCCTCGCAGCAAGGAGGTTCCTTGCATTCATAGGTACAGGTTTGGGATCCGACGATTTGGTCCTCGTCATTGACGACAGTCACATGGTTATCGCTGTCGCAATAGGCACGCAGACCATCTTTGGGTTTGATAATGGTGGGGCAGCCATTGGGGAACATATCCTTGCAGTCATCATCTGCGCAGTCTATTTTACCATCGCCGTCATCGTCTTTTTCGTTCAGGCATTCGGCAATGTGTGCATCCTGGGCTTCATAAATACAATTGAGGAAGTCTTTGCAGCTGTCTTCTTCACAGTCTTTCTTGCCATTGTTGTCGTTATCTTCGCCATCTTTGCAGAGCTCTTCGGTATTTTCTGCAGGACCGCTGGCTTTGCAATTGGCAGCCTCTGCGCAGTCTTCATCATCACAGTCTACCTTGCCGTCGCCATCGTCGTCGGCGTCGTTGTCGCAGATTTCCTTGGTTTCGCTGCCTTTGCAATTGGCATCTTCTGCGCAGTCTTCATCGTCACAATCGATCTTGCCGTCTTCGTCATCATCGGCTTTGTTGTCGCAGATTTCTTTTGCATCCTGCTTGCATGCAGCATCTTCGGCGCAGTCTTCATCGTCACAATCGATCTTGCCGTCTTCATCATCGTCGGCTTTGTTGTCACAGATTTCTTTTGCATCCTGCTTGCATGCAGCATCTTCGGCGCAATCTTCATCGTCACAATCGACCTTGCCGTCTTCGTCATCGTCGGCGTCGTTGCCGCAGATTTCGGTCTTGGGCTGGGTATCATCCTGGCATTCAATCCATTCGCCCGTAGATTTGTCGCAATTGCAGTCTTTCTTGCCTGCGGGCATATCACCGGTGCACTCTTTTTCGGCTACATCATCCTGGCAATTTGTCCATTCGCCTTTGGTCTTGTCGCAAGTGCAGTCTTTCTTGCCCGCAGGCATATCGGCCGGGCATTCCTTATCGCCAGCAACATCATCCTGACAATTTGTCCATTCGCCTTTGGTTTTGTCACATGTACAGTCTTTTTTGCCTGTGGGCATTGCGGCCGGACATTCCTTGTCCCCTTCGGCACCTTTGCAGTTGTCAAATTGCTTGCATGTATCGACATCGCAATCCTTAAGGCCATCCCCATCGTTATCGATGCCGTCAGAACAAAGCTCTGCGGTAGTTTCTGGGGTCGGAGCGCCGCTTTCTTCGTCAGAATCATCACCACATCCGTACATCAAACCGGCCATTGCGAGCGAAGCAATAAATAAGCGCGAAAATTTCATACTAATTCCTTGTGTTTGGTTACGCCGAATATCCCTCGGCCAAAAACGATAAATCTGGAAGCAAAAAATATATATCTTCCATGACAGCCATAGGCAACGATTTTGTTGATGGATTCCCCCCGCCAATCGGATAGTGGTGTGTTTTATTTTAGAGAAGAGGGGGGATGAAAAATGACGCTTTGTATTGGAAAGTACAAAAAGTGACTGGCGCTGCACGAACGGTGCAGTACCAGCATAAGGTTATGTCATTAATGTCATTAAAGCCTTATTTAATGACGATGCCGAGACTTCTGGCGACTGCGGCCAGTTCTGTGCGCGTATGCATGCCGGTCTTTTGGAGCATATTCTGCACGTGATATTTGACGGTGCTGGGGGCGATGCCGAGTCTCTGTCCGATTTCGGCGTTGCTGTCGCCCGTGATCAGTTCACGCAGGACATCGAGTTCTCGCTCCGAAAACTCATGGTTGTTGGTATTGCCAATCTGAACGATCGGGGGCATGTCCGGAAAAACGTGTTCTCCAGCAAGGGTGCGTTCCATCACGGCCAGGATGGGGTCTTTCTGGGATTCCTTATACCAAAAGCTGTCGACGCCGATTTCGCGTGCTCGTTTCAGCCAGGATGCCTCCGGCATGCTGGTAACGATGATGATTTTGATGTTTGGATATTTCTTTTTAATGTTCTCAGAGGCATCGAGTCCATTGCTGCCATGCTCTGTCATCACGTCCATCAGAATGAGATCGATCCGCATGTGTGTACAAAAGTCGATGGCAAGTTCCGCATTGCAGATGGAACCAACGAGATCGTAGCGAGGATCCGATTTCACAAAGATTTCGAAGAGCTGTCTGGGCATCTCCTGATCCTCTACGATCAAAACCTTATACTGCATAACACACAACCTTATTTTCCATGACGACAATTCTTTCGGTATGAGGAAGTTTGAGAATAAACGCGCAAACTATTCAGTTTGCATCTCCGCAGCCCCCATTGAGTTCGTCCACGATTCGCTCACACTACGACACATTTTGATAAATAATCTATCTCGGGGGGCATTTCCCCCGCCGATCGGACAGGCAAAACATTTTGGGTTTCGGCTCTTTGGGAATAATGACATCGAGGCAAAAAACGGGTTTTGTTTCGATTTTCATCTGTCCACCTGCTGATTCCAGGCGCTGGCACAGGTTTAACAGCCCCCCACTTGCCGTGACGGGCTGATCGGGCGTTTTGCCGTCATTCGTAAATCTTGCCTGAAAGGAATCGCAGTTATCCTGGATGGATATGTCGAGTATCGTAGCCTGTGCGTGTTTGATGGCGTTCGTCATTGCCTCGCGGGCTGCGGCAAGAAAGAGCGGCTGCACGGCGTGGGGCAGAACGGTTGGTAAGCCGCTCCATACAAGCCGGATGCCGATGGCTGCTGCAAGGGTGTTGAGATCGGCAACAGCACTGTTGGTTTTGCGAGTATCGGATTGCTTGCAGAGCAAAAGCACTTGCTGCCATATCCGCAAAATTTCCTGCCGTTCGGATGTGGGCGTTTCGATCAAAGACTTTCTGGTGGTAAGGATCATGCGGTTCATCTCGTCATGAATGTTGATTTTCGCTTGCAGTATCTCTTTCTGGCGCACCGTATCCGTGATGGTCTCACTATAGGCTTTCATGTTTTCGGCCATCTTTCGGAGGCGCTCGTTATTGGCTTTGAGCTCTTCGCTTTTTTTGTAGAGATCCGTGATATCGTTCGCAATCAGTTCATGCAGCGGCGCGCCCCGATAGGTGAGTTCGCGATGATGAAATGAAAACGCCGTACCGTCGGAGAGCTGATGGATCGGCTTTGTGCTGATAGAATCATAAAATTGCGCGCCATTTTGCAGAGCGCTTCCCAGCAGAGAAAAACAGATATCATTCATGCGATGATTCGATAGAATGCATCGTCCATCTTCGAGATAAAAACAAATGCCAGCCGGGAGTCCGTCCATGCTTTCTTTGATTGACGCAGCGCTGATGTGCGTTTTTCTCCATGAAGTGATATTCCAGTACAATAGTGCGCAGAGAATCGTCAGAACCAAACAGGCGGCAAGGATAATAATATAAGGCAGATGAAGAACCTGCATGGCAAAATCGTTTCCAATCCCATACAATCGCTGCATGGTTCCGTCACGGCAGATATGCATGATAAAATATGCCACGAAAAAGCACAGGCCCACAGCAGGCATGAGGTGATAACGCTTTTGCCGAAAAAGCATGATCGTCTCGGCAATGCAGTAAAGACACAGCAACAGTGCCCAAAAGGCAGTGAAGTTCTGTGCAGGGACAGCGAGGTCATAAAAAGCAGTCATACGCAGCCACCTGCTTTTATCAGCGGTATTTTGATATATGAGACATCATCCTCTGTCGTTATCGTCGCATTGGCGTCGTCCGGCAGCTGGAGTTCTGCGCCTTCTATCGTCAGTTTGAGCTCATCGTCCGCGAGTGAGACCTGCACGCCGCGCAGCGACGGTAGGGCAGCTTCCAGAAGCTGTTCGAAGCACGCATAGGTCGAAAGCGCATTGGAGGCCGTAATGAGAAAGTCGCCGCCGAGAGATTCATCGATTTGGACATCAAGATCCCGGAGCGAATGCAAGGATTCACGGATGGCGAGCGCAAGTTCCTGAATATTCATCGTCGTCAGATCTGCAGTCAGAAGGGCGAGGTTGGCGTAACGCTTGATATAGACAGCCAGCAGGCAGACGGTTTTCATATTCGAAATGTACTGATTCGGATTCTTTTCGGCGTCTGCACATAAAATGATTATTTTCTGCGATTGTGTGAGCACCTTTGCCGCGATTTCATCATATACTTTTACTTTTGCATCGATTCTGGCACGTTCTTCTTTGAGTTCATTCTGAAGGCGCAGCAGTTCGGCTTCTTCTGCAAGCAATTCGCCATTTTCCTGCAGTTCCTCGTTGATCCGATTGAGTGCTGCGATGTCGTCCTGCCAATAGACAAAGCCGCCGGTGACCGCTTTTCGATGCAGGCGCGTATCTCGGTCGAGCAAAAGGCTCGCCGGGGAGGCAAGCTGTTCTTGCGTAAGCGGAGCGGCATTCGCGCTTTTGTAGATCACGCGCAGATTCTGGTCGGCGATCTGCGCAGCGAGTTCAGATTGCTCAAATAGCCTGCCGTAGCCCCCATTGGACGGTATGAGGCCAATATAAATGAGGCTGAGGCAGATTCCGGCCATGGTAAAACAAACGGCTTCGGGAAATTCTCCAAACAGCGCGCCGTTCACACGCGGCCAGGCATTTGCTGCATACAACACCGTATAGCACAGACCGAAAAAAATGGGCAGCAAGGGCACCCATATCAGCTTGCGGCTTGTCGAGACGCGGCATCGGGAAAACAAAATGCGGATAGCATCGATGAACAGCAGAACTATCCATCCGTAGACGATATAAAGGACTGGCGCACGGGTGTAATCCGAATCCCAATCTGCAAATCCGGGATGGAACCGAAACACCAGCTGGTGCAGGTCGTTGGTGAGTACCAGTATCACCAGAATGATTGTCACGCCGACAGTAATCGCACGCTTGTATCGCGGCATGACGGTGTCTTTCAATCCCACGGACTGCGATGCAAATAAAGCGAGCAGTGGGATGAACAGCATGGGAATATAATATAAATACCATAAATGGCGGGCAATGATGTCTGTTTCGGCAAAGGCGATGTATTTTGCGCCCCGAAGGACGATCCACAAGGTGATGAGCCGTGCAATGGCCACCAGATATCTTCGTGTGTGTTTCTCAATAATACTGTCAGAAAAGAATCTCGTCAGTGCCAGAGAAAAAATCATCAGAACGATGGTCGGCGCATTTCGAATCATAAAGACATTTGGCTCGAAAACGCTGATACATGCTGCAATGATGTACAGCACGGCGAGTTGACAGAGCATCCGAAGAGTTCTCTTTGCCGTTGTCATAACATCATGCCTTTAATGATTTTATTCCTGGGGTGGGGGCTTGCCTTGAGACGTGTCACGACACGTCACTACGGCTCGCTTTCCGCCGCTATCTGCGATACGCGGCGGTGATATTGGGTATCATAATCGATGGCCGTTGCATAATTTTTTCCACGATGTTCCATTCACGAACAACATGTCCGAGAGGGACTTGAGATAATGCAAAATAGGGGCTGAATAGTTAACCTCAAACAGTTTGGGGGCAATCTTTCTTTACTTGCTGCCATGTTCTTGTTATGCTCCTTAAGATCCGTGGGTTGCTAACTCTCAAGTCTAGCAACGGTGCTGATTCTAACAACGTTTTAAGCATCTGTACGCTGAGTCTTTAAACACATTTATTTACACTATAGCCACTGCCCGCTACACCAAAAGAGAATTGTTCAGACATTTCTGAAGACGCATTTGAAATTGGAGGACTGAGAAATGAGACGCCTTGTCATGTTAACAGTTTTAATGAGTCTGATCGGTTTTGCAGGCTGTGATGACAAAAGCACGAATTCGAATGCATCCGATGTGAGTCAGGAGGGGGAAAACACGCCAGATATTAAGGATGACGATTCATCGAAGAAGCCCAATCCTGATGATGATTCACCTAAAACTCCGAAACCGGATGTCCCTGAAGAAACCGAACTGAACGATTGTATTCCCGCCTGTCAGGAGGATGAGCAGTGCAGCGATCATAAATGTGTACCGCGGTGTACGGATAATAATACCTACTGCAATGGTGAGTGTCTGGATCTTGAAGCGCTGCATCTGGCCGGCTGTGACAGCTGCGCCGAAGGATTTGCGGATGCTGACAGCAATCTGGTCAACGGCTGTGAAATCGATTCCCAGAGCGACGTGATTCATTGCGAGGACCCGGATTTCGTTTGTCCGGAGGATAGTTCCTGCGAGGATGGGATATGCGTCTGCAGTCCGGATAAGGAATTATGCAATGGGGCATGTGTCGTCCTTGAAGAGCTGCATCTTGCCAGCTGTGACAGCTGCGCCGAGGGATTTGCGGATGCTGACAGCAATCTGGCTAATGGCTGCGAAATCGATTCCCAGAGCAACGTGATTCATTGCGAGGACCCGGATTTCGTTTGTCCGGAGGATAGTTCCTGCGAGGATGGGATATGCGTCTGCAGTCCGGATAAGGAATTATGCAGTGGGGCATGTGTCGTCCTTGAAGAGCTGCATCTTGCCAGCTGTGACAGCTGCGCGGACGGATTTGCGGATGCTGACAGCAATCTGGCTAATGGCTGCGAAATCGATTCCCAGAGCTACGTGATTCATTGCGAGGGCCCGGATTTCGTTTGTCCGGAGGATAGTTCCTGCGAGGATGGGATGTGCGTCTGCAGTCCGGATAAGGAATTATGCAATGGATCATGTGTCGTCCTTGAAGAGCTGCATCTTGCCAGCTGTAACAGCTGCGCTGAAGGATTTGGAGATGCTGACAGCAATCTGGCCAATGGCTGCGAAATCGATTTCCGGAGCGACGTAAATCATTGCGGGGGCCCGGATATCGTTTGTCCGGAGGATAGTTCCTGCGAGAATGGGAAATGCGTCTGCAGTCCGGATAAGGAATTATGCAATGGGTCATGTGTCGTCCTTAAAGACCTGCATCTTGCCAGCTGTAACAGCTGCGCGGAAGGATTTGGAGATGCTGACAGCAATCTGGCCAACGGCTGTGAAATCAATTTCCAGAACGATAAAAATAATTGCGGCAGCCCTGGCATTGTCTGCCCGGACGGAATTGCCTGCAAGAACGGCACATGCGACTGCGGTAAGGATAAAACTTTCTGCAATGGTGCATGTATAAGTCTTGCTGCCCTGCATCTTGCCACCTGTGACAAATGTGCCAATGGATTTGCGGATGACGACAAAAATCTGAAGAATGGCTGTGAACTCAATACTCGTTTCAATAACTGGAAGATAGAGAACGGCAAATTCTACGACAATGGGAAGTGGGTATTCATCAAAAACGCCAAACCTCTACTGGATTGGAGCAGTTCAGCTTCACTCACCTGGTTAAAAGAAAACCTTAAAACGCTTAAAGAAAAAAATTACACAAGCGTCGAACTCAACTGCTACTGGCATCACTTTGATACAAATGGCGATGGAAAGATCGACAATGAAAATAAGAAGGCTAACATTCGAAAGGCGATTGACGCCATTTACGATGCCGGACTTTATCCATGCATCGGCGTGGAAACCTATTCTGTGGGCGGAGGAAATATCCCGGATGGTTTCTGGAACAGCAACCCTGGTGCTCTGGCAAAGGATTCCAACGGCCAGGCGGTACGCGACGATGAGTACGGCTTCAATACTGCGGTCGTGTCCATTCACAACACGAATTATCAAAAAGTAACACGTGATTATATAAAAGACCTCGCTAACAGCGTGGATACTCGCAAGATTCTCTGGTTCGAGACAACCGTGGAACCCCAATATATGGGCAACAGGGATCTGGATTTCAGCGACAATGCAAAAACCGCTTATAATGCATGGAAAGAGGCGTACAAAGCGGCGAATCCGAATGATAATGCAGCTCCTGCATATCCATCGGGCTTCCCCATTCCAAACGAATTCATCACAAATCCCTATTGGAACCGTTTCCGCGGCGAGGCCCTTGCGGATTGGATAAAAGGGGATGCTGCCGCATGGCGTGAAGTCGTAACCAAAAAAGGCGGAAAAGGATATGTCGCCGTTGACTTCCTATATGTTAACGAACGCCAGGAGCGGCAGCGCCACGGAAGCGACCACTGGTTGCTCAGAAGGCTCTTTGATCGTCCCAATGCACAAGCGTGCCCCGTTAGTATCATACAGCTCAATTGGCACTGGAATCTTGAGGAAAAGAAACCCAACACACATGCTTATGATCTTCTGTACAGTGCCATGAAAGATAAAAATTGCAGCTGCGCTGTCACAGAACACATGACGCTGAACGGCGACAGTTTCACCGGCTACAGCACGGATATGCTGAACGCCCTCCTCGAAAATACTCTCCAGAAAGGCACCCGTTTTGGCTGGGATTTCACGAGTGTCACGCCCAGTTCAGAGAATACATTCAGTCTCTACAATAACGACTGGAGTCCGAAGCCGACGATAAAAGTGGTGGATAACAACTGGACGAAGTGGAAGAACCGCGTCGTGGAAGTTGAGAACTCAAAGAAGTAACGAGAGCTCCGTCTGGAGAATCGGTCGATTTCTGTCGAGATTCCTCTCAACTATTCACATATTTGATAGCATCAAAGTAAATAACCTCGAGCATGCCTGAACGCATCTGAGCGCAAAATGGGGAACAGTTCTGATTCTGTGGATAATCCGAAGGAAAAAGAGACCAATTGCGAAGATTCCGAACCGTCATGCCATGATGGCGAGATACAGAGCTGCCAGGCTGTTTCATGTCAGGAAGGAGATTTTTTCATGCGCCAATGTTCCTCCATGCATGTTGCCCGAGGTTTGCTTTATATCTTGCACTAAAGAGGGGAACGCTTTGAACTCCCGGTCGCCTGCGGCTCCAGCCAATGGCTATTGATATTGAACGCCTTGTATGGTTTGTATGTTGACAAAGTCTTTCGTGTCTAGCTAACACGAAAAGAGGGATAAGCAATGCGTGAACGCCTGGAGGCTTGTATTTAGCATGACCTCGTGCCGTAGATAGCGCGCT
>JAFRYG010000215.1 GCA_017441205.1 Pseudomonadota bacterium | reverse complement strand
CGTTTCTGACGGCGATGACGATGACGAACTGTGCAAAAAAACTCAGAACACTTGCGAGGATGACACGACGCTCAAAAAATGTGTCAAGGGTAAGAAGCCGGTCCTCAGGGAATGCGAAGATGGGGTTTGTGAGGATGGCGAATGTCTGGAATCGCCGGATGTGGATGAAGTATGTAAGAAGACAGAAGAGTATTGCCTGAGTAAGAAAGTATTCGTTACCTGCGTCAAGGGAGAGAAACCGCAAACGCAAAAATGCAGTGAACTCGCGGAAGGCAGCGAATGTCTCGAAGGAAAGTGTACTGCCGGTGAGGTGCAGAAAGTCGGATTGGGGGATGCCTGTTCCGATGATGATGTGTGCCCGGAAGGGGCTTATTGTGATGTGAATGGTACTCAGACGTGCACAAAATATGGTGTGGTCGGCGATCCCTGCGGCGAAGAGAGATGGTGTGGCCCCAAACTGACGTGTTTTGCTGATGTTTGCTACGAAAATGTAAAAATAGGTGACCCCTGCGGGGAATACTCATTGTGTGATTCCGGCGAATGCCGCGAAGGTACATGCGCTTCCATCTCAACAGAGTATGGCCCGTGCAATGAACAGCTTGCCTGTCCGAATGGCAGCGTCTGTATCGATAAAGTCTGTGTTCCCACAAAAGGCAATTGCACTTCAAATAAAGAATGCAGCGGCGATGCCTATTGCTGTCTGGATGAATCCTGTAAGGAAAAGCTCAATATCTGCGTGCCTTATTCCAGCGAGAATCCCTACGATCCTGCCTGCGTCCTGAAAACGAAGTCCGGTATTTTTGAAGCGGCCATTCAGTGTTACTGGACACCGAAGGAATACCCTTCTTCCAGTTCGGTTCTCAATACCGTTGTATCGGGGAGCATTCATAACAAACAGGGAATCAAGACACCACTTATTGCTTTTATCAGTGGTAATTTTATTAGCGGACCGTATATTGTCAGAATCCTGAATCCTGAAACATGTGAGGAAGTTGAGAATATAACAATAAATATATGGCCGCTAAATAATCTCTCTCTGGCGGATTTTGATGGCGATGGTTTTATGGAAATCATCGTACCGGATGGCGGTTCGAAAATATATAAGTGGAGTGAGGCCGAACAAAAACATACGTTGTGGAAATCCATTTCGCTCGGTGGAACCGCATCCTATAATGTTCTCGATATCGATAACGATGGCGTGCCTGAATTGGTTGGAGCGGATGGAATGGTTGCCCGGATAGATGGCACGGTCCTCTATACACAAGTGATCAGTTCGAGCCATTCTTCACCGGCGGTTGGTGATTTCAATGGCGACGGGATTATAAATTTGGCCAGTGAGCTCGGCGTGTACCAGTGGAATGCGGGTAATCATAACTGGACAAAAATCAGTACGGTTTCGACATCGATAGGTGATAGTCTGCAGGCTGCATACGCCGATTTTGGAACACCCGGGGCAACAGCTGATGCATTCGATTTCAATCATCTTGATGGCAAGGCAGAAGTCGTTTTTACTGGTTCAACAGGACTTGTTGTCGCGGCTGCGTTCAATTCCGCTGGAGCCGCGCTGAAGCAAGCTCAGATAATCATGATGTACTCATTTTCAAAAAGAGGTTTGTATGGTTATCCTCCGGCAATCGGTGACTTTGATGGTGATACTTTTCCTGAAATCGGCGTCGCGTCCAGTTCGACTTTTGGCGTTTATGACCCGGGGTGTAAGGGACCGGAAGCAGGAAAGTGCCAGAAAACATATGTTGCATGGGAGAGTGAGACACACGATGAGTCTGGTTTGGCCGGAGCTTCGGCTTTCGATTTTGACGGCGATGGAAAAATCGAGATTGTCTATGGCGATGAGTGCTTTTCCAGGGTTTATAACGGCAGAACCGGAGAGGTCCTTTTCTCGAGTTTTAGAAATTCAGGCACATCCCTCGAGTATCCCACAATTGCGGATGTTGATGGAGATGGCAGCACGGAAATTGTCATTTCTTCTGACAATGGAGAATCCTGTAACCTTTCACTCGACAGGTCACATCGGGGTGTGAAGTGTGAGGATGATGGAGATTGCTATTCAGGTTCCTGCATCGGTGGGCTCTGCCGATGCCAGAATGACAGCCAGTGCAATTGGCAGACAATTAATGGTGAAGTGTTTAAACAGTATTCATGTCTCGAACCGCTGCCCGGTGACTCTGCCGGCGGAAATGTGTGTCGGGCTGTTCAGGGAAAAAAGATGCCCGGTGTGATGATCTTGCGTGATCGCCTCGATCGCTGGGTTTCGTCAAGGACCGTCTGGAATCAGCATGCCTATAACATCACGAATGTCAATGACGATGGCACGATTCCCAAAACGAGTGACTGGAAGCAAAATTTCACAACAGAGGGCCTCAATAATTATCGTCAGCAAAAACAAGGTTCGACGGGCTCTGGTGTCGCTCCCGATATTACCGGTCGATTTACCTCTGCCGCCGATGCTTGCAGCGGCGACGCAAATGGCATCTCGCTCAAAGCTCAGGTTTGCAATCGCGGCACCAAAGCCGTCGGTTCCAAAATGCCTGCTGTATTCTATAAAGGAAGTGTCGCTCCCGAAAATATTCTCTGTGTCTCTTATACGGAAGAAATGGTTCCGGTTAAGGATTGCCGCGATGTTTCATGTTCCATTACCAAACAGCAGGCAGAGGAACTCACTAACGTAAAAATCATTCTCGTCGTCAATGATGATGGTAAGGGCGGAAAAACTACTGTCGAATGCAACGAAGGAAATAATACTGACGAAATTACCATGGCTGGCTGCCAGATTAATTAATGGCTATGTACTGCCATTGCGTTGTTCATAGCTTAGGGCTTTGAGAATATAGCCCACTGACCCCGGGCTTTAAGCTCCGGGGGCAGAGCTTATCAACACTTCCATTATACAGAGTCCAATTAATACTTTTATGGGATTTTGTTTTGGTGTATACGGTCAAAGGGCTGTCATATTCATACATGATTTTTTTAGAAGAGGCGTGTGATGAAAAAGAATATTTGTATCAGTTTTTGGGCCGTGGCTGCTCTTTGTCTGTTCGCTGGCTGCAGTGATGATTCCAGCAGGAATAATGATAATTCAAATAGTAGTCAACCCGGTGATACAAAACCCGGCGATACAAAACCTGGTGATACAAAGCCTGAAGAAAAATGCGGTGAAACTCAATGTACCTCTGGACAAATCTGTCAGAACGGCAAATGCGTTACTTTGGTCGAAGATGGCGCTGCATGCAATGATACGGATTTGATATGTCATAATGGTAAATGCACAGAAGGCGTGTGCGTACAGCTATCCGGATTATGTACTGCAGACAGTGACTGCACTAAGGGTGGTACATGCCAAAATGGCAAATGTATGCTCAAAGTCGGAGACGCTTGCCAGGATACCGATGCCGAATGTGCCGACAGTATGTGTTACAACGGAATATGCTCAACCACAGTTCCTTGCGGGAATTCGGATGAATGCGGAAAATTTGGCTATTGTGATTCAGGAACCGGGCAATGTGTGCAATACCCCAAAATTGGCGAAAAATGTGACTCAAATGGATGCGGAGAAGATTCGGAGTGCATGGATCATGTCTGCGTAATCACAGGACTTAAGCCCGGTAGTGATTGCGATGAATATCATATGTGCGAGGGGACTGGAGGGTGTGAAAATGGCAAATGCATGATTGAGGTCGGCGCGGGAGAGAATTGCGATAAGTATCAGATCTGTGTGCAGCCTTTTGTTTGTGAACAGGGAAAATGCATTTCGACACTTGGAGAGTGCACTAAAGATGAAGAATGTGGCACGGATTCATACTGCTGTACCGAAGCGGCATGTGATGTTAAAAACAAATGCTATGCTTATGGAACCGGTCCGCGGGAAAATATTAACGAAGAATGCGTCTTCAAAACCGAAAAAGGCATTTTTGAAGCATCCGTTCAATGTACCTGGGCGCTGAACAAGAGCAGTAATGATGCATCGACAGTTCTCGTCGCGGACACCCCGTTTGACAGCAACGGTTCATCCGAAATCATTGCAAGAATGGATGGAAATACAGGGCTACCGCATTTACTTTTTTCGTTGAAATAGCACATCAAGCATGGCAAGAGGGTCAAGCGATGCCTTAAGCATCATCAATTTTTTGGTCAGTTTGCCTGTCCTTGATTTATTGAGTAGCCCCATTGCTGTCTTGCG
>JAFRYG010000214.1 GCA_017441205.1 Pseudomonadota bacterium | reverse complement strand
TCCTGGGGCATCCCCTACGGGGATTGATTTTGGTGCATTTCTTTTGTCCCACGGTGGTCGCTGCGCTCCAACCGTGGGCTACTCGCCAGAAGCCTAACGGGCTTCTTTTGATATGCTCATTAACCATGTCCATAACAATAATTATTCAGAGGTTCCCTTAGGAAGGTCTGAATAATTGTCAGGTGCAGCCAAACGGTGTTGTTAAAATTGCCCCCTTGCCCCATTGGGGAAAGGTGATGGGGGAAAGGGGCCAATTGATCAGTGGTTCCCTAAAGGGCTTTCGACCAGGGCTGAATTGCTGCAGCTACAAATGTTCAGTCGGCATTGTATGTCGATGGCCTTTATTGGTGCAGGTGTCAGCGTTTTTATGCATGCATTGTCATGGTGTTGTGTATCGAAAATCAGAATATCGTTGTTTTTGTGTATCGAAAATTAATTATTGGAGTCTATAATACAGTCAGTGATCGTTTTGTTGAGTTCGGGGACGGGTGTCCCTCTGTATCTGGTTTTGTGGAGGAAAAGATGAAACTGAGCAAATCCTTGATTTTTTTGTTTTCCGGAATGCTGTTGGGGGCATGTTCTGAGGCCGAAACAGATCAGAACCCTCAACCGACTCAGGATGAACAGCAAGGACAGAGCGGCCAGCAAGGTCAGCAAGGACAGAGCGGCCAGCAAGGCCAGCAGGGGCAGCAAGGACAACAGGGCCAGCAAGGACAGAGCGGCCAGCAAGGCCAGCAGGGTCAGCAAGGACAACAGGGCCAGCAAGGCCAGCAGGGTCAGCAGGGAAGTGCTTCCGTTTCTTCCTGTTCAGTGAAGCATGTCGTGACACCGATAGAAAAGGGCAAGCCGTTTGAGTCCTATTCCCTGGTTTCTGTCCCCGGGATTACCGGAGCAAACGGGTCACACAGCGGGTTGATGGGGCAGTTTGGCTACGTCGTTGCAGATACCAGCAAGAAAATGACGGATGTTGTCTGGAGCAATGCAACCCGGAATGAAGGCTATGACAACTCGACGCCCGACACCGATGAATATATGTCGAATGATGTGATCGCGGGCAATGCTGGGCTGTATGCGGTATTTTATCGCTACAGCACAGACAATGGCGCCAATTGGGTATATTGCGACAAGGCCGGAATTGCGACGGCAGTGAATGTAATGAATGTCGCGCTGGTTACGGTCAATGACAGCGGAAGCGGTCAGCAAGGACAGCAGGGTCAGCAAGGTCAGCAGGGAAGTGCTTCCGTATCTTCCTGTTCTGTGAAACATGTCGTGACGCCGATAGAAAAGGGCAAGCCATTTGAGTCCTATTCTCTGGTTTCTGTTCCCGGGATTACAGGAGCAAACGGGTCACACAGCGGGTTGATGGGGCAGTTTGGCTACGTCGTCGCAGATACCAGCAAGAAAATGACGGATGTTGTCTGGAGCAATGCAACCCGGAATGAAGGCTATGACAATTCGACGCCCGACACCGATGAATATATGTCGAACGATGTGATTGCGAATGGTGCGGGGATGTATGCGGTGTTTTATCGCTACAGCACGGACAATGGCGCCAATTGGGTATATTGCGACAAGGCCGGAATTGCGACGGAGCTGAACGTCGCCAATGTTGCGCTGGTTACGGTGAATGACAGCGGCAGCACCGGAGGCAATCCGGAAGTGGCCGGCGGGACAATTGAGTGGTGCAAGGTGACGTGGCCGGATACGCATTTTGGCGTGACGCCGGTTGAGTACAAGGCCAATGAGCCGCTTGGGGTATATGCTCAGGTTTATGCAAAAGGCATTACCGGTCAGAATGGGACGCACAAGGGCATTACGGCGTTCTTTGGTTACGTGGAGTCAGATCTGAGCAAGACCCAGGATGATATCAAGTGGACTCCGGCCAAGTACAATGAGGGATTTGACCAGTCCCAGGCGCCTGACAACGACGAATACATGATCGACGGAGAGGTCAAGCCTCCGGTTGGGCATTATGTCGCATTTTATCGGTTCAGCGCAGATGGCGGCAAGACATGGGTGGCGTGCGACGGCGAAGGTATTGTCCCGGAAAACAGAGACTTTAATCGGTATGCATTCTTTGATGTTAAGTAGGAATTGATCTTTTTATTGTCGGGATGTGCCGTGATACGGCTGTACCGGGAATCGGGGGAATTCCGGGAATCGAAAAAATGGCGAGGCGTATTGGATGCGAAGCATCCAATAGCCGCGCGCGCGGAGCGTATTGAGCCGCCAGCAGCGGCGAGATAGCGAGCGCTATAATAAAAAACGAATCAATATCAATAATTTAAGCGATTCTGCATTTCAAAAAATGTACAGATCCGCTATCATTATTATTTTTTCTGACAGAGAGTCCGATGCCTGTTCATTGGTGATTCTATGATGAAATGATTATTGAGGCAAAAAATTGACGTTTGGAGGCTGCCATGAAAAGACAGACGCTATTTATCATCGCATTTTCGTGTATTTTGGGGACGAATCTGTTTTATGAATCGGAAGCATCGGGGCAGAGTCTGATATGGCCTGCGCAGGGGTGTACCTATATTACAAGTCCGTATGGCAATCGCGGATCGTCGTTTCATTCCGGTACGGATATATCGTGCGGCGGAACTATTAATATTTTGGCGGCGGCGGATGGTACGGTCGTGAACCGGACGTATTCCACGGGGCAGTGCAGTTATGTTCCGGCCAAGGGAACTTGTCCGGTGTGTGACAATCACAACGGCAATTCAGTTCGAATCGATCATGGCGGCGGTCTGCAGACGAATTATCTTCATATGAAAACGGTCTATGTTTCGAAGGGAGATAAGGTCAAGTGCGGTCAGGTCATCGGAATTATGGGAACGACGGGATGTTCGACGGGGCAGCATCTGCATTTTATGGTTTATCCGAATTACCCGAATCATGCCAATCCGATGAATTATGTGACGAAGGGGAATTATACGTGTCCGGTGACGTGTACGCCGACGACGGAGGTCTGTGACGGGAAGGACAATGACTGTGATGGCGCGGTCGATGAAGATGAGGTTTGCGCCCATGACTATGAAGTAATTTATCAGTCGATGAATTACGACCCGCAGAATACGGATATCGACGGGGATGGCAAGGCGGATATCTGTGCCCGTGGGGCTGCCGGTATTTATTGTTCGCTGAGCGGTGTGGATATGGCCAGTAAGGCCGTGATGCTCGGTTTGAGCAACGAACAGGGCTGGGATGACGTATCGAATTATGCGACGATCCGGTTTGCCGATATCAACGGCGACAGTCTGGCGGATATCTGTGCCAGAGCAAATGTCGGCCTGGGGTGCTGGCTGTCGACGGGGACGGAGTTCGTGAGCACGGGCGGCGTTCCCATGAGCGATGAAGACGGGTACAACCATGTTAAATACTATTCGACGATAAAATTCGCCGATATTAACGGCGACGGCAAAGAAGATTTCTGTGCGCGGTTTAAGGACAGCTTTAAGTGTTTTCCGGCTCAGGAAGGGGGATTTGCACAGGAAGGCATTGCGCTCGGCGATATGGGGGATGAGCAGGGCTGGGGTGAAGAAAAGTATTATTCGACGATTCGAATGGCGGATATCAATGGCGACGGCAGAGTGGATGTATGCGGACGAGGCGGCGGCGGTTTTTGGTGCTGGCCCTCGAATGGGGATTCGTTCGGTAATCGTATAGACGGGCCTGCATGGAGCAATGATAATGGCTGGGGCAATCGCCAGTATTATACGACGATTCGTCTGCCGGATATCAATGGCGATCATAAGGCGGATCTCTGTGCACGCGACAGCGCAGGTATCGTCTGTCATCTGTCGAACGGCGAAGGCTGGGGAGATGCCATTCGTGGTCCTGAATGGTCGGATGCCTGGGGATGGAACGATTACGACAATTATTCAACCGTCATGTTCGGCGATATCAATGGCGATGGCATGGATGATGTCTGTGCGCGTGCGAATGCCAAATTCGTCTGCGTGCTTTCGACCGGCGAGGGATTTGGCGATTCATTTGAGATCGATCGTTTCAGCGATGAGAATGGCTGGAACAATCCGAACAAATTCAGGACGCTTCGTCTTGGTGACGTCAATGGTGACGGAAAGATGGATGTCTGCAGCCGGACTGCGGACAATGCCGTTTGCTATGTATTTAATGGCAGCGGATTTGATGAGGTCTCGGGAGCTGAGTTCTCGGATGGAACGGGCTGGGGAGCTCAGCAGTATTATTCGACGTTCCGCGTAGGCGGTCCGCGCCAGAAACCCTGCTCCTTCCTCGAGGAAGTCTGCGATGAAGCAGATAATAACTGCAACGGTGAGATCGACGAAAACAATGTCTGCTGTGTGCCGTCTGAAGAGGTTTGTGACCGGGTGGACAATGACTGCGATGGCGAGGTGGATGAAGACGATGTCTGCTGCGTGGAAGAGGTCTGTGATGGCGCAGACAATGACTGCGATGGCGAAGTTGATGAAGACAATGTCTGCTGTGAGCCATCGGAAGAAATTTGTGATAATAAAGACAATGACTGCGACGGCGCGGTGGATGAAGATGATGTCTGCTGCGGCGAAGAAGTCTGTGATGGCGAAGACAATGACTGCGATGGTGAGGTGGATGAAGACAATGTCTGCTGTGAGCCGTCGGAAGAAGTTTGTGATGATAAAGATAATAACTGCGATGGCAGAATAGATGAAGATGGCGTTTGTGATAAAGCAGATGATGAAACGGACGAAGATGATAAAAATGATGAAAATGATGAAGAATGTGAAAAAGACGAAAGTGGTGAATGTATGGATGCGGAGCCGATAACCAGCGAAGTCGTGAGTGCGGATGATTGTGCATGTTCGACGAGCAGAAGCAGCGCGCCTTCGCTGCCGTTAGGCAGCACCTTTGGAATCATGGGATTGTTGGGGATGCTTGTCGTACGCCGCCGAAAGGACAGGCGCGCCGGGAGCAGATAGAATTCAGCGTTTTAAACAATTAGCCGGTTTTGGTTTTAACCTTCTTTGGAGCATTACTGGTCATGAAAATACGATATGCGATAGGATTGATATTGGCAATGGGCCTTGCGGGCTGCAGCCTGAACGATGTCAAGGACAGAGGAGATTCCTGTCCCCAGGATCGCGAAAGTGAAGATGTATTGTCATATATCATGACGGTGGATGAGGAAAAATGTACAGAAGAGGACTGTCCGGAGTTTGCTGAATCCTTTTCGACCCGAACCTGTCCGAACAGGCTTCCGTCCTGTCATGTCGATACGGCTGGTGAGTATTATTGTATGACGGCATGCTCCGCTTCGCAGGCCGCGTGCGATGGTATTTGTGTCGATCCCAACTCGGATCGCGATCATTGCGGAGCGCGGGGAGATTGTTATGACCCGGATGAGGATTCGGACAATTATGCCGGCAAGAAATGCGCGAAAGATCAGGAATGTGACGAAGGCAAGTGTTCTGAGAGAATTTGCTCATCTCCAAAGATAATATGCGATGGGGAGTGCATTGATCCCATGAAGAAACTTGAATTTTGCGGCGCCAAGGGAGAGTGCAATTCCATAAAGCCCGGCAGTAAGAATTATCAGGGCAAGAACTGCGGGAAGCTGGCTAAATGCGTGGATGGGGAGTGTACATGTCAGTCCGGTGCCATTTTATGTGAGGATCATTGTGTTGATCCGGTTGAAGACCATGATTTTTGCGGCGCTCGCGGGGAATGCAGTGATTCGGATGAAAACAGCGACGACTATCGCGGAGTCAAGTGCAAAGAGAACGAAGAATGCAAGAACCGCAAGTGCATATCCAGGGAATGTGAGGGCAGCCAGGAGCTTTGCCAGGGCAAGGATGGAGAGAGCTATTGCGCCGATCTCGAAAATGATATGGATAACTGCGGAATGTGCGCGAAAAAGTGTACGGATATGACGCCGGATAGACAGACTGCCGTCAAGTGCGCAGAACGCAACTGTATTTTTGAGTGCAGCGAGGGATACACCAACTGCGGAACGGAAGATTCCCTGAAATGTGTTTCACTGGATGAGAGAGAGAATTGCGGGGAATGCGGACATCAGTGCGGTACCGGAGAAAAATGTGAAAACAAGGTATGTGTCAATGATCCGGATATAACCGGAAACACTTGTCCTGAGGATATATGCAACAAGGACAACAGCTGCCAGAATACGAATTCAGCCTGTGGCGGCGGTTGTACGGATTGCACCATTCTTGAGAATTCAGAAGGCGGAGAATGCATCAATGGTGTTTGCAAGATCTCGCAGTGTCAGCCTGGTTTCCATCTGGATTCGATGAATGCCGGCAATAAGTGTGTACAGAATACCAATGAGGAGTGTGCGCCGGTCAATTCGTCGGCTGTCGAAGATTGTACGAAGAAGATATCGGGTGGAAAGGGGGTATGCGGCGCAGACGGAACGTGTCAGTTCGGACAGTGTGATGCGGGGCTTTGTCAGCAGGGAACGATGTGTTTCAACGATGATATGCATTGTGGATCTTCGTGTGAGAATTGCTCGGCCAAGACGGCGGAGAACAAATACTGGAAATGTTCTGCGAGCGGTGTCTGTGAATCGAGCGGCTGCAGATCGGGACTTTGCAATTTGGATGGTCAGTGTGTGAATACCGATAAAAACTGCGGAGAGAATTGCAGGAATTGTAGCGTCTCTCATGGAAAAGGAAGGTGTGATAATGGTACATGCCTGTTAGACGGTTGTGATTCTGGTTATTATGAGTCAGGGGGAAAGTGTTTGCCATATGATGATTCACATTGCGGCAGCAGTGGAAAAAGTTGTTCTTCGAATGAGTCGTGCATCCAGGGAGTCTGCAGGTTGACTTCGTGTGGAGATGGTGATGAATCCAATTCATGCTATCTGTCGAATGGAACTCAGGGGGTCTGTAAAACGACAGGTGCAACAGGCGGAACAAACATTAAATGTGTGGACGAGGAAACCCGGGATACGGAATGCTTTATTGACGGCACTCCTAAATCCTGTAAAGCAAGTGGTTCTGGTTCCACTGGGACTTGTATATATAATCCTTCACTTGCCAGTAAATATGCAGGGAAGTCCCAGCGTTGGATTTGTGAATGCTCGGTTTCAAACAGGTATTTCTGTCTGTCGAAAGAAGCCAAAAAATATAAATGTACGACCTACAGTGATTGCAAATATGTGTATTAGTACATAACTTTGAAAACCAATGGTTTGCAATAATACAACCTGGAGAACATATGTTCAGAAAACAGTATTTGTCACTTTTACTCGCTATGGTTATGGTTTCCGGCTGCACATTGTCGGAAGTCGTGGATAAGGGTGACAGCTGTCCGCCAGACAAATCGGACGGTCAGTCGCTTTCGTACGTCATAGTAAACTCGGATTCCGATGAACCGGAGTATTGCGAGGCTGATACATGCACGGAATATGCGGAGAATTTTAAGTTTGGGGTTTGTCCGAACAAGATTCCTTCCTGTCATGTGGATAAAAAGGGCCAATATTATTGTATGAAGGAGTGTACGGGCAAACTCGTCGCATGCGATGGAACCTGTGTCGATCCCATGAATGACACCAAATATTGCGGTGCCAAGGGGGATTGCAACGACAAGAACAGTGATTCCGATAATTTCCAGGGGCGCGAATGTGATGATATCTGCAAGAATGGTATCTGTACGACGGCGACCTGTGATGCGCCAAATTTCAAGTGCGGCGATTATTGCATTGATCCGACGAATTCAGCGCATTGCGGTGCCAAAGGGTGTGATTCGGACGATCCGAAGAGCGATGATTACAAGGGCAAGGCATGCAATGCGGATGAATCCTGTATTGATGGGAAGTGTCAGTGCCGCGATGGGCTCGTTTCGTGCGACGATGGATGTATTAATCCTCTGACGAACAAATATTATTGTGGTGCGAAGGGAAGTTGTGATTCCAAGGATCGCTCGAGCGATGATTATTTCGGTGTTCAGTGTACCGACAAGGAAAGCTGCGTCAACGGTGTTTGTGTTCTGAATGAGTGTGAGAATCCGGAAGAAACTGCGTGCGATGGCGTCGAGGGCAAGATCTGCAAGAATTTGAATGTTGATGAATTGAATTGCGGCCATTGCGGGTATTCGTGCGAGGAACATTTGCCTGAAAATACGGAGTTTTCATCCTGCACAGAAGCAAAGTGCCGCTATACGTGCAAAGAGGGATTTGAAAATTGTGGTTCCGATGATGCCCCCAGCTGTGTGAATCTGAATGACTCTTTGCTTCATTGCGGCGCTTGCGGAAATGCCTGCAATATAGAAGCCGGAGAGTCCTGTATTCAGGGGCAGTGTTTGGTGAATGGATGTCAGGATGGATGCTGGATAGATGGTGAATGCACCAATTCTGACGAACAGTGCGGACCAGGATGCGTGAACTGCAATGTTGAGAATTTTGCGGCCTCCGGAACATGTTCAGGTGGAAAATGCATCATCAGTACATGCCGCGATGGATATCATCTCGGAACATCCGGCGAAGATACGGTTTGTGTTCAGAACTCTGATACAGAGTGTGCTCCCGGCGATTCCATGACTCCGGTCGATTGTACGACTGAATTTAAGGATGCCGGCGGTGTCTGCAATGATTTTGGGGTTTGTACGGTTTCGGGATGTGCACATGCATGTCTGATCGGTGGTGAGTGCGTCAACAGCGATGATTCGTGCGGCGTATCGTGCGTCAATTGCAATGGCTATCAGAATGCAGCGGTTGGTAAGTGTAACGAAGAAGGTGTTTGCGTGGCATCCAGCTGCAATCCGGGATATCATCTGGATGGGAATGGCGGCTGCGCAAGCAACAGCAATACCGAATGTGCGCCAGTCGATTCTTCTGCCGTCGTGAACTGCGAAACCAAATACGGTGCCGGTGCCGGTACCTGCAATGCGGCCGGGCAGTGTGCGGCAACCTCCTGTTCCGGTTCATGCTTGTCCGGAGATACATGTGTCAATGAAACGACCAAGTGCGGAGATGCTTGTCTGAACTGCAATGTTGAAAACAACGCGACCGCCGGGACCTGTTCGGGCGGCAAATGCAAAGCATCATCCTGTCAGTCAGGGTATCATCTGAAAGGTGATGGCTGTGAGGGGAATTCGAATTCATTGTGTGCTCCGGTCGATTCTGCGGATACCAAGGACTGCACGAAATCTGTTACGAATGGTACGGGCAAATGTTCCAACGGAAGCTGTGTATTTGACAGCTGCAACAGTGGTTTTTGCAAGACCAGCAGCAATACCTGTGTGAATACGGATGCCCAGTGTGGAACTTCATGTTCAGATTGTTCCAAGGCCGTGACGAATGGATCGGCCAAATGTTCCAGTGGTTCATGCGTATTTACCAGCTGCAAGAGTGGATTCTGCAAGACGTCAACCAATACGTGTGTGAATACGGATACGCAATGTGGCTCTTCGTGTACTGACTGCACGGGAACTGTCTCGAACGGCAGGGGTAAATGCTCCAATGGTTCATGCGTATTCAGCAGCTGCAACAGTGGTTTTTGCAAGACCAGCAGCAATACCTGTGTGAATGCGGATTCGCAATGTGGCGCTGCATGCGATAATTGCACAACAAAATTCACCAACGGTAAGGGCAAATGTTCCAGTGGGACTTGTGTATTTAACGGCTGTAAGGATGGCTATTGCAATACTGGCGGCAGTACATGTACAAATTCAGATACACAGTGTGGTTCATCGTGTACTAACTGTACAACGGCAATCAACCATGGTACCGGTAAGTGTTCCGGTGGAAGCTGCGTTGCCAAATCATGTGAAAATGGATATCACGTAAATGGCTCCGTTTGTGAAAAAGATAATGATACACATTGCGGCAGTGCCGGGAACTGTGCTTCCAGTGGTATGATATGCCATAACTCAGCTTGTATTATTCCTGCCTCGGGGTGTAATTCTTCCAATGAGGGATCTGAATGTTTGTACAATTCGAGTACAATAGGGGTATGCAAGACAACAGGTTATTCAGCACAGTCAAATATACAATGTGTTACAGCTGCGACACGCGATTCTGAGTGCTTCTATGATAATTCGTCAGGTTGGATTAACTGTGGAAGCAGCGTATATAGCGGAAGAAAAGTAACCGGAAGATGTATTTTCCTTGGCAGCGGGCGTATCGGAGACGATAATTGGTCGTGTGAATGTTCCAATGGAAAAACATTCGCATTGAAACAAATTAAAAAAGCTGACGGAACATGCTGTAAGACTGGGTACACCTGCAACTATTAGGTTGGAGCGCCGAGTCGCGGGAAACGAAGCAGGTTTTATATTGCGAATTGAGGAAGTGCGTATTGGTGCGGCGCTATCTCGCCTGCGGGCGACACCATGGGCGCCCTTACGGCTCGATACGCGCTCGCGGCGCGGGCTATTTCATACGCCGCGCCAAAAGCAGCGCAGGGGGCCTGGCCCCCTGAACAAAGCGTATATTAAATACAGGCTATTTAACATTGACCGTAACTGTTAATGGAATGCCGTCCCGGTAATAAGTAAGCTTTGTTGTGCCAGCTGCTTTGGCCAGGAGATTGCCGTTTTCATCCTGAACAATACAGGACAGATTATCCAAAAGGACGTTCCATTCATCACCACGGAGTCGGAGTTTTTCTTTTTTATTGCTGTGATAGGTTACTTCGACTTCGATATCGACTCTGTCTCCGACTGAAAATGTGTAGGATGTTTTGCTGGATGTAATTTTAGTGACGAAATCGTTCGTGACGAAATAATCCCACCAATTGTTGGAATATCCATCTTTGGTATATCCAATAATATGCGGAAACAGGCCGAACCACCAGCGATGATGTTTCCTTGCATCGGATTTTGTTCCGGAAACGGAATCGTTCATATAGGCAGAGACGGAGAATACCGAAGAGGATGCATTGTTGGTTATATTGGGATAGTTATTCCATTCCTGCCATTTACTTTTTACATTCGTGCTGGTTGTATTATTCCAGTCATAATCTGTAACACTGTTAGGAGAGTAGTGCATATTGCCCACGCCGGTCAGGCCTGTATTTTTGGATTTATTCTCCCATTCCGTCAGCATGAATTTCTGCCAGAGATTCAGTTTAGAATAATTGGAGCTGGTAATATTAATGGAATCTTTGTCCCAATTCTGTGGATTGTATCCGGCTCCCATCGTTTTTGAAAATGTCTGTGTGAGAATATTTTCAGTGGCATGTCCGAAACACTCATAGTTGGCATCTGGTCTGGAGATGGAAACATTCATGATTTTGAATGGCAAGCAGTCTGCTTCGATTTGCTTGCCATTAATCCAATAGGCATTTTTGCCGACCAGAATGGATTCGTATGTCATGACAGGATCGACATTGACAATCCATACTTCATTGAATTCATTGTTTTTTCTTCTGTTAATGAGATTATATTTATTAATGTAATAATTATAATCGAAACTGAATCCTTCGAGATCCTTCCAGCGGCTGTCACTTAATGCGGCATACCATCCATTTTTCATCATATCAAGCCAGGTCGCCTGATCATATTTGTAATCTTTTTTTCCATTGGTGAGATTGACCTGATTTTTATAAACTGCAAATTCATTGGTGCTGTCTGTCTTTACAATATTTACTTTGACAGTCTGGTGAGAACTGAACTGAATATCTTCGACGAGTTCATTGACTGCCTGCGAATTGTTCTGTCCCAAACACTCACTGGCTTTTAAATTTTTGCAATTTTTTCCCTGGATGCTCCCTGACGTCAATACGGGATCGATTTCCAGAATCAGAACATTGAGCGTTCTGTCGACGATGCAATGCGTATGTTTTTGTTCGATGTAACATTTTTGATATTCGCTGCATGCATGTTCAACGACGAACTCACCACTGTCATTGCAAACCATCGCATTATTGCCCTCGCACTTTCGTTCGCCTTTTTGGCATCCGCATTTGGCCTGCGAGTTGGCTTCAACACATACCGGGGTATCTTTGGTGGATGCACAGTCCTTGCTTTTCTCATATTCATGAGATGCATTGCATACAGATACGACAGTGCCTGCACATTTGGATGTTCCGGTTACACATCCCTGCTCATAACAGGCATAGCCATTTTTTCCATTTTGACAGGTTTTGCCTTGCTGCGAACAGTTTTCTGAATCTTCAAACAGATTATTTGAGCTGCACTTCTGCAGCATATTGCCCTTGCACTTCAGTTCTCCCGGGTTACATTCCTTTGTGGTATCCGGGACGCATATTCCGTTTGTCGTATCGTCGCAGTGCTGTCCTGTCGGACATGAATCCGGGCATTGTATCTGCACGACATCATCGACGCATATCCCGTTTGTCGTATTGTCGCAGTGCTGTCCTGTCGGACATGAATCCGGGC
>JAFRYG010000213.1 GCA_017441205.1 Pseudomonadota bacterium | reverse complement strand
TGTTTTGGAGCAATCGGCAATCTTTTTCCATTGAAGATTACCATCTTTGACGCACTCAAGGAGCGTTGTTCCATCACAGGCATAACTGCCCTCTTTGCATTGATCTGCATTTTGCTCTGCGCCACCTTCGATAATCGGCGAAAGCACTGATTTCTTTGAGGTATAGTGGACGACACCGGTAAATGATCTCGGCTTGGCATTGAGTCCGAAGGCAGGCAGAATCGACAGATAGTTATCAATGTAGCCTTTTCCAATCAGATCATTGACTTCGTAGCCCTTGGGGTCCGTAATGGGTTTGCCGATGCTGACTTTGTCGACCGTAACGAGGCTGCCGTTGTAGTCGCCGTTGGGGGTCGTACCGATCTTGCTGAAATCGACGATCGTTGGCTTGACTGAAATATCGACATTTGACACTTCGACCTTAACCTGGCACTGAAGCGGAATCAATGAGTAATGGCCCAGCATAATCTGGCAATCTGTATGACCGATACCAGTACCGCTCACTTTGTAGGCACTCCCGACTGCGATCTTCAATTTGTCCTTGGGACAATTTTCAACATCATAATCGACCAGAATGCCGGAGTGTGCGTTCGTTGAATCGGATGTATCCTGAATGAAGAAGCCCTTTTTGTCGGCACGAATACCGGTGATGATGCCGGTAATATCGTAGTCATGGGCTGCCATGGCTGATGTGCCATCACATTTTTCTGCGACGAGGCGTTTGTAGTCGTTGTTGATGTCGACGATCTTGGTGTAGGGCAGGCAGGCATATTGGTTCTTATTGGTTAGACCACAAATGGCAGTGCAGAGCTTGCCTTCATCAAATGCGCCATTTTTGCAGGTGTACAGGGTCTTATCGACGCATTTGGTTTCACCATTTTTGCATTTTGGTGCATCGAGGCATGCGAATGTATTGGGATTCTTGGGATCTTCGCCGCAGATCTGATCGCCGCATGATAGGGTGATTTCCTTCTCGCCTTTTTTGCAGATAATCAGATTGTTCTTGTCATCACATTTTGTATAGTCTTCTTTGCATACATCCGTGATGATGATGCATGCGTATGTTCCCGGCTTTTCGGGATTTTCGGCACATGTCTTTTTGCCGCAGCCAGTGCTCTCTTCCTTGCCGTTTATGCAGGTAACCAGTGTGTTGTCTTCCTCACACCTGGTCGCTCCTTCCGTACATGCCGGAATCAGCTTGTCGACACATGCGTATGTTCCCGGTTTCTTGGGATCTTCTTCACATGCCTGGTTCTTATTGCAGTACGTCGTCGCGGGTTTCTCACCTTTAATGCAAGTGATCAGCGTGATATTGTCGTCGCACTTCGTATAGTCTTTTTCACAGGTCTTGCCCTGTGTATCCAGACATGCATAGGTTCCCGGTGCCTTTGGATTCTCGCCGCAGGTCAGCTTGTCACCGCAGGGTTTGCTTAAGGGTTTCTGGCCTTTAATACAGGTCACCAGATTGTTCCCATCGCATGAAGTCCCATCGGCTTCGCAGAGTTTTTCCGGTGCTTTGTCGAGGCATACGAATGTTCCCTGGTGTTCGGGATCTTCGCCGCAGGTCTTGTCGCCGCAGTCGACTGTCACTGGCTTTTTGCCTTTCTCACAGGTAATAAGGCTGTTGTTTTTGCATTCTGTTTTGTTTTCGGTGCAGTCTTCGATCTGCGCATTTTCGATGCATGCAAACGCGCCTTCCTTATCGGGATCTTCGCCGCAGGTCTTGTCGCCGCAGTCAACCGTCACTGGCTTTTTGCCTTTCTCACAGGTAATAAGGCTGTTGTTTTTGCATTCTGTTTTGTCTTCGGTGCAATCTTCGATCTGCGCATTTTCGATGCATGCAAACGCGCCTTCCTTATCGGGATCTGGTCCGCAGGTCTTGTCGCTGCCGCAGAAGGTGCTTTTCGCTGTGCCGCCTTCGCAGGTAAGGAGATTGTTTTGGTCATCGCACTTGGTTTCGCCTTCAGTGCAGGTCGGCTGGGGCTGAGTGTCGTTGCATTTGAATGCACCTTCGTTGTCGGGATCTGCACCGCAGGTCTTGTCGCCGCATGCGACCGTCGCAGGTTTCTTGCCAATTACGCAGGTAATGAGGTTGTTGCTCTCGTCGCACGAGGTCTTGTCTTCGGTGCAATCTTCAATTTGTGCATTGTCGAGGCAGATGTATTTACCCGCATTATCGGGATCCAGTCCGCAGGTCTTGTCATCGCCGCAGGATTCGCTGTTTTCGTTACCGCTGGCACACGTCACGAGGGTATTGTTTTCGGCGCACTTGGTTTCACCTTCGGTGCAGGTCGGCTGCGTCTGATTGTCGTTGCATTTGAATGTGCCGGGATTGTCAGCATCTTCACCGCAGGTCTGGTTTTCATTGCAGACCACCGTCTGCTGTTTTTGACCGATCACACAGGTGATGAGCGTGTTGCCGTCGCACGAGGTCTTGTCTTCGGTGCAGTCGTCAACTTGTGCGTTGTCGAGGCATTTGTAAGCACCCGCGTTATCGGGATCTGCGCCGCAGGTCTTGTCGTCGCCGCACGGATCGCTCACGGGTTCCTGATCCTTGACACAGGTTACCAGCGAATTGTTCTCGCCGCAGGACGTGCTGTTTTCTGTGCAAAGCGTGGGCTGTTCATCCTCGAGGCATTTGAATGCTCCCGCATTGTCGGGATCCGCGCCGCATTTAACAGGGCATTCTTTGGTTTCTTTCGCTTTGCCGGTCACACAGGTAATCAGCTTTTTGCCGTCACACGATGTCTTGTTTTCGGTACAGAGATCAGATGTTCCGCTGCCCAGGCACTTAAAGACGCCAGGATTGGCAGGATCTTCGCCGCAGGTCTGGTTGGTTCCGCACGGTGTGCCTTCATCAAACTGACCATCTACGCAGGTATAAAGGACATTATCCTCGCATTTGGTCTGTTCGGCAGTGCAGTCCGTCTTCGAAGAACTGCTGTCGTCATCGCATCCGAAAAGAAGGAGGGCTGCTGCAATGCATGACAAAATCTGGAATTTTTTCATATCGACTCTCCAATAAGTTGAGAAAACCGGGAAAAATCTTCAATCCCCGGCCAGGGTGTTATGCTGTGATTGGCTCAAACCAACCAAATTTTCTTGTTTATAGCGGGCAAATCCCCCGAAAGCAAACCGCCAAAGCGGTTTTTGGGGGATTATTTTATAAGTGATTGATTTATAACAAATTAATTATGTCGGATGTACTTCATAAATATGAGATTGGGTGAGAAGAATCAAAAAGTGTTGCGTCAAGGGAGAATTCGTTTAATGAAAATTTAATGAAAATAAGAATATTGTTTGGCTATTCTAATATATCAGTTAAAGTGGTTTTATTGGAGAAACGACTAAGTTTTATCCATCCTCTAGTGCCTTTTGTACACTCCGTATTCTCATTAATAACAATAACTTCACAGAAAGTGTCAACACCATCTTTGGCTGTTGTTCCATAATATGCGAGAAGATAGTCTTTTCCTGAACTTAGATTACATATGGCTGAATCACTATTTTTTGGCGTTCCACGAACATATGCACCATTCGGAAAGGACGCATTGGCAATTGTCACATAACAAAAGTTGTCTTTGTTTGTTGAACAAATTTTATATTCACCATACTCTCCTTTTTGGCAATCGACATGTGTGACTTTATCGTCAATACATTCAAGCCTATGCACGTTATCAATACATTCTCTGATGCCTGGTTTACAGCTATCTCCAATGTTTGCTTCTTTTAAAGAAGACAGGCATTTGGGATGCTCATCTTTCCCACCACAGGCAACATCTTTGCCATTAGTGTTAAAACAATCAGTATGACTAAAGTTCCCATTTTGGCAAGTTAATACAACACCCCATATACACTGCTCAAGTTCAGATACGCATTCCACACATTGATATGACTTCCCATCATCAATCTTTCCGCAGTATGGCGTCGAGCTTGGACATGCGATGCCCTCATTCCATTTCCCATCTTCACAGGTTTGTAGTTTATTGCCATTGCACTTCGTTGTTCCATTCAGGCAAAGATTGCAAGCCCCCAAAACTTCACCTTCTGTTATCGTGGTTTTGTTACAGAAGGGGGTTGTTTCTGAACAAATTTCCTTGTTATATACTTTTGTGTTTGGGTCGCACCGATATATTGAGGATTCATCTGCACACACATCGTGCTGACATTCCTTAACCCAGGCATATTTCCCGGTTTCCGGATCGATGCCGCAAACACTATCTTCCGGCGGAACTGATTGGGTTGGATCTTCAACTTTCTTCCAGTTGTTATCCTCGCATTTTTGAAGTTCGACTGGCTTGTCACCATTTTTATAGCAGCGAGTGCTGTCTGCTTCACATTCACATCTATGGGCAGGTGTTTCTCCTGCACTATTTTGTTGGCAGAGCATATCTTTATCGGTACAGGATTCTGCTACAAAAACATTTTTGCCATCAATTTCTTTACATGTTTTCAGGTAGGATGATATCAAGTTGCCATGCTCATCTTTCTTATCTTCGCATTTGGTTTCTGTTCCATTGCATGATTCCCTGCATTCATGCACCTGGTTTCCTATATCGGACAGTGCACAAACTTGGCTGCTTTCAGTACAGTTCTGCTTGTTAAGATAATTACCATCACTGCTTTTGTAAAAACCATCTACACAGGTTGCCAATATATCTCCATCGCATTTTGTTTCGCCTTCATTGCATTCAAAGCAGGCGTGGGGGCGATTTTCGTCACAATTGGATGGATCATCGCATTTGGGCTGGCCACAGCCGTGAGTACACGCCTCACCGTCATCCCATTTCTGCGAGTTACATTTATGTAGTGTATTTCCTTCGCATTTTGTTTCGCCGTCTTTACACTGAATGCATTGCGCATTGTTATTATTCTCTTCACAATGACTTTTGTCATCACATGTAGTGATTTCTTCTTCAGACCATCTGTAATCAACGCACTTTTGGGTCTTCTTGTCATCATCAATACAGCGTGTCTGGTCGTTTTCACATTGTTTGCAAACGGCTTTTTTGGAAGAATTGTTTTCAATGATGTAGCATGATTCTTCAGTACTGCATTCCTCTTCTTCCCATGCACCACTGCGGCATGTCAGCAATTTGTTGCCTTCACAAGTGGATTCTTTATCATTGCATCTGGGTTGGCAGGATGGAATGTTGCTTTCATTAAATTTGCAGATCTGGCTGTCCTGACATGTGGTTTCTTTCCACTCTCCGGCCTTGGTGCAGCTCAGCAGGGTATTATCATCCTTACACTTTATTTCCCCTTCTATACATTCTCTGCATCCATATTGCTTTTCACCGGTTAAGCCACATATTTTCGTATCATCACATTCGGTTTTTTCCCATACACCATTATCACCGCATGTCATCTGGCTATTGCCTTCGCATTTGGTTTCACCTTTGTTGCATCCACAGCTTGCTCGCCCGCTTTCATCCTTAATACATGTCTGTCCGGATTCACTGCAATTCAGAACGGAATGATAATGACCGTTGATACATAGTTTGACCTGATTATCCTCACAATCACTGCTTCCCTCTTCACACTCCCCTGTTTCCGCCGGTTTGCATTCATTATCAACGCAGGTTTGTCCATCACCGCATGGTGTGCCTTCATTCCAGCTGCCGTCGACGCACTTTTTCAGAATATTATCTTCACATTTGCTGGTATCTGGTTCGCAGCCAGCTGTTTCCGCCGGTTTGCATGCATTATCTGCGCAGGTTTGGCCCTCTCCACACGGTGTACCAGCGTTCCAGCTGCCGTCGACGCATGTTTTCAGAATATTGCCATCGCATTGTACTTGTCCTGCTTCGCATGGCGTCGCAGGCTGGGAATCCCCTGGTGTGCAGGCTTGATCAGTCACTTTCCATCTGCCATCGACGCATTTCACTTCGTTGCCGTTTTCACATTTGGTTTCATCCAGAACACAATCTACCGAAAGATCTTCGCATCCTGCACAGATGCAAACTGCGGCAAAACAGGCCAGTCCAATATAGCGTTTCATCATATGAATCTCCGGATGCTCATGACGCCGATGCATGAATTGTCATGAAATGGAATTCGATTTTATGTGAGTATATTAACTGTCGGTATATAAAGATACCGGCATGAGAAACATTTGCCCCAAATCTCCCGAAAGAGATCTGAGGCTGAAATATCATTTTAAATTATTGGTGCACAAAAAGCTACGAACCAACGTAATCCCAGTGCCATTTTTCTGCAGGATAGTTTTTGAAATCGTATTTGGCTGCGTTTTTGGACAGCCAGTTGAACAGTGAGTCGCTCATACTGATGTCGGCAGCTTTGCCGCTCTGATGGTTGCTGTAGCCGGGTTTGGCTGCGTAAGTCGTATTGCCGCCCCAGTCAACGAACAGTTCGATCTGACCTTTATGGCTTCCTCCGATAGCAGCTGATGTACCATGTTTGCTCATCGCCCGGAAGGTACTCGTCGTCGAGATTTTATAACCGGCACCTTTGGCTCCGACGATCAGCTTTTCGAAGGCTGCAGCAGCCTTGGGCTGCATGGCACCGCCGCAGCTCAGTTTTTGCGTACAGTTGACATCCAGTTTTTTGCCCTTCGAAAACGGAATGGGATCATTCAGGTTATAGACGGCAGGCGCGCCGCTGCGAATGGCTTCCCAGGTCTTGGGGCCGCAAATACCGTCAACTTCGATGCGCCCGGACGAGTCGCACAGATTGCGCGTGTACTGATAGTACATCAGATACATCCATGTCGTATTGCCGAAATCACTGTCGACCGACATCTCTGATACCCCCTGTTCCTTGAGGTATTTGTTCAAATAAAGCTGCAGTGTTTTGACGGCTTCCTTGTTCGAAGACCCCTTCTTGACGGTTTCAGTCCCCGTATAGGTGGCTCCGGCTGGAGGCGTGTTGTCGCCAGTTTTGGGCGGATCAGGTTCCGGTTTCGGGGGATCGACGACGACCGGCTCCTGATCCTTGAAGTCTGTGTATTTCTGGCAGATATACCCGTAATCCGTACCATACCCAATCTTGAGCCACTCACCGGTATCTTCAAATACACTCACGGATTTGCCATTTGAAAGACCGCCGATTCTGTCGTAATTCGTGCCCGGTCCCTTGCGGACGTTGAGTGAGGAACAGGTTACCGTCGCAGTACCAATGGGATCCGCCTGCGTAGATACTGTCGGGGCTTTTGTTGCCGTCTCCGGCATTTTCCTCCTTGCTTTGAATTTGTGGCTTTGCGCCAGCTGTCTGGCCAGTTTGGATGCTGATTTGGGAGATAGGCTCGCTGTCATAAGTCCCTCCTGTGTCAAAATGTTTAACTTCCATTACACACTCACACCGATGGGTATTAAACCGTTTCAGGAGGCCAAAAGCAAGTTTTTATCATGTAATTTGTGATTATTCAGCACACGTCGGATGCTGGTTCCCAATATATTATTATTTACAATACGTTAGGATGGTATGAATAGAGCAACGGCCAGTCACGAGCCGGAGCGCCGACAGGCGCGGGAGACGAAGTGAATGGCCCCTTGCGAACTGAGGCGAATTGTTTGGATTGCGGTCATTTATCGCGCTTTGCAGCGCGGAGGCTTTGTTTTTTTGTACGCTTACGCGGCAGGGGGTGTTCGATTGTGAACACCCCCTACTACCCCCGCACGCTTCTTTTGGCAATCG
>JAFRYG010000212.1 GCA_017441205.1 Pseudomonadota bacterium | reverse complement strand
CTCCCAACTCCCAACTCCCAACTCATGCAAAGTTTTGCCCGAAGCCGATGATGTGTCATGATGCATGCGACGAGTGCGTGCTTTCGCGGCGGCACGCCGATGCGTCATTTGAGCCGCAACAGTGCAGAAATTATGGCAAGGAAGCTAAAATGGAGTATTGCCGGTCTGATATTGTGCTGCATATCGGCCAGCGCTTATGGAGAGGATGTTCCACAACTGCGCACGCTCGAGGGGCGCGAATCCGTGATCGCCATGAATTCAGGCGCAAAACCCGCCAAAGCGGATCCCCCCAAAGAAAACAATGCCCCCAAAATAGCCCCGAATGATGCCTTCGGACTTCCGAAAGCACCGGTGGCATCCAAAGCAGTCAAAAAATCCCTGGCCGACAAAGTCCAGGCCATTCTCAACGAAAAAGTCCTCAAAAATACCCAGGTCGGCGTTCAGATATACGACATGGACAGCGGTGACGTCGTCTATAGCCACAATGCGGACAAGCTGCTCAAGCCGGCATCCAATACCAAGCTGCTGACGACCGCAGCCGCGCTCAGTATTCTCGGGCCCGATCACCAGTTCGAATCTGCCGTCTACATCACGGGCAAGATAGAAAAAGGCACGCTCAAAGGCGATCTGCATCTTCATATTGACCATGATTTTACATGGTCTACGCGATTTTACGATGCCGGCGACGTTCCGATGAGAGGCCTGATTTCGCAAATCAAATCCGCCGGAATCAACAAAATATCAGGCAATGTCATCGTTTCCGGACATGTCGTCTACGGCGGTCTGGCAACGGGCACGCTTTCGACGATCATTCATCTCAAGCGCGCCGGCAATCAGTTCGGAGCGCTCCTCAAAAAGAGCAGAATCAATTACGCCGGCCTCTCCATCCATCAGACCGCCAAACCAGAGGGCAAAAAAATCGCGACATGGCTCTCGCCGGTTCTTTCGGAAGCCATCGTCCCGCTCAACCGCGTCAGCCACAACGAATACGCCGATATGCTGATGATCGCGATGGGGCATCACACCTCCGGCAAAAATACCTTCGAAGCCGGTTCCAAAGCCGTCAAAAATTGGCTCAAGGAAGCCGGTCTGCCCACCAAAGGCATCGAAATATTCGATGGTTCCGGCCTGTCGCACGACAATCGAATGAGTGCGGATTTCTTCACAAAACTCGTCGAATACATGCTCAAATCCCCCGCAGGCCGCGAGTGGGCCGCCTCGATGGCCATTTCCGGCTATGACGGGACTTACGGCGGACGACTCGCCATTGATGACGGCAAAGGCAGAGTTTATGCGAAATCCGGGACACTGCGCGACACCATTTCGGGGTCAGGATTCTTCGTCAATCGGTACGACGGCCATACGTACGCATTCTCGATTCTCGTCAACGGTATGCGCAACAAAAAGATAACGCGCCAGTCCATCGACCGCATCGTCAGGGTTTTCCTGGGCAATCACCTCAACGCCCAGATCCCCCAGGCGCCGCGCATGACCTCACTGGTCGCAGAAAATGGCCGCCCCGTTGCTCGCTGGAACACCGTAAAAGACGCCCAGGGATACCGCATCTACGGCAGCAAAGACGGTTCCCAGTGGAACCTGATCCGCGAAACCACCGAATCCTTTGCCATTCTGGATGCCGAAGCCTCTCACATCCGGGTTACTTCGGTCGCCAAATCCGGCATCGAAAGCCTGCCTTCATTAATCTTCAGCTACCGCCCGGGCAAACACACGATGACCATCGTCGAAGAGGCCCTGTGCCGTTCCGACGAAGCCATGCGCCCCGCCAATCATTTCATAGCGCACGAACGCCCACTGGCAGCATTTGTCGACAACACCTGGGGCATCGAAACCGTCAGGACGCTCGAAAATGCCCCCAAAGACGCCGTTCTGTTCCATTCGGTCGCCTGCAGCAACGCCATCACCTGGAATCAGGAAATCTTTGAAAAAGCGGTCTCACAGCCCATCCCCGTCATCGTCAACATCGTCGATGCACACGTCAGCGCAGATGCCTCGGGAGCCTGCACTCCGACCTCCGGCAAAGTCCTCGGATGCTTCGGCGAAGCCGTCGTCACCAAAGACAGACTCATGGGCGAACGCGCACAAAACTTCAGACTCCGAAAGGCCGCCGGCACCGGTTCCGCCCGTCCCTCTTCGATCACCGCATGGAACAAGGCCAAGCCATTGATCGAGATGAGCTCTGCCACCGTTGCCGCTCAGGAGAAGACTTCCAATGGATCCATGACCGTCATCGGCTTCGATATCCAGGCACTCGACAGCCAAAAGACGATGGACGCCCTCTGGAAATCCTTGAAAATCAAATAATTCTGCGTTTTCTATTTTGGGATGTCGGTGCTATCCCTGCGGAATACGCACCGACAGAGACGTTTTACAAAACGTCTCTACTCGCCTATGCGCCGTTGGCGCATACGGCTCGTTTGCTCGCCTTGCAGTCGCCCACATTGGGACGCTGCTGCGGCTCGCTATTTTTTACGGGATGCAGTGCGACGCATTTCCTGCCGTCTGCGGGCAAATCCAGCACCAAACAGGCCAAACAGAATCCATATCGGCGCATGGGGCACGCGCGTGCGCACTGATGCAGAACAGGTATCCGATTGCATCGAGATTGACGCATCTGCATCCTCATCCGAACCTTGTTCTTCGCCGCCAGGAGGATTCTCTTCGCCACCGGGCGGGTTTTCTTCACCACCAGGAGGATTCTCTTCACCACCGGGCGGGTTTTCTTCGCCGCCGGGCGGATTCTCTTCGCCGCCGGGCGGATTCTCTTCGCCGCCGGGTTCCTCCTCGGCACACTGATTATCAGTGACTTTGTACCCCTCAATGCACTCACTCAGAGTACACTGCTGATCCACACATTCACCAGACTTCCAACCCTCGACAGTATCCTGACAGTTCACGCCATGCTGTCCGCAGTTCCCGACGGTATCCGGTTCACACTGGTTTTCATATAAGTGGTAACCAGGTTTGCAGATCGTTACGACACACTGATTCTGTTCGCAATTGCCATCTCCCCACCCCTCGACAGCAATGGTGCAATCGACAGAATCCGGCCCACAGTCCGAAGCGGAATCCGACACACATGCGTCATCCTTCCTGTGATATCCTTCCTGACATACGGATACGACGCATTTTTCAGATACACATGCGCCATCGGCCCATCCTGGTACTGTTTCCTGACAGGAATTACCGTGCTCACCACAATGCTCTATTGTACTCTCCTCGCATTTATCTTCATAAACATGAAATCCGTTCTGACATGCTGAAAGTACGCATTTTCCTGCATTACACTCTCCGCTGCTCCATCCCTCTATAATCTTTGCGCAGCTGTTGTCGTGTGAACCACAATTATCGACAGTGTTCGGTTCGCAGGAATTATTATAGAAATGCTGGGTATCGCCACATATACACGAAGAACCGGCTTCCTTTTTCCAGGTTTTTCCGTTGCAGTACGTCTTTGTTGAGTATTCCACTGGTATATACACCAAACTCCCCGTGGACGGGAAACGACTCAGGCCACCATTGACATCCATCGACTCAAAGAAATAGGGCGTACACTCATTGATATCGGACAGTTCCGACGTACCGAAAACGGCATTCTGAGCACTTCCCCGCGTCTGCTTTAGTTCCACGCATTGATCACCAATGCTCAGCGTTACCTTTTTGACATTGACATTCGAATAGTAGTGGGTTTTGAACCATAATGTAGAGTATTCCTTGTAATGCGAACCGGCTGTCAATGTATTTTTGATCGGATTGGATACGCTGCCATAGTCGCAGGTCTGCGCGCACACCGGCTCGCCCCCTATGATTACACATTTCATACCACAACCAATGGTATTGGATGCACCACTAAGGATAGCAAACCGATGTCCGTTGCCATTGCTGGATGTATTACAGACATTTTTTGTCCCCGACGCCACATCTCCTTCAGACATCAGCTGCAGATAATAATAATAGGCAGGTGATGCCGTCATATAAATAGTACCGGTCGTCATCGACTTCGCAGTCACACAATTCTTTCCCACCGCCTGCGCAATGGTTTCTCCCCATCCAGAATAGTAATTCCCCGTATCCAGACTGGTAAAGTACCTGACCCTGTTTCCCATTCCGGTACCACCGGATGTACTGTATTTACCTCCCTGACAGGCACAGTCTGCCCTTCCGTCACAGCCCGGAAACAGAGTGCCGATATTGCTTACAAGCTTGCATGGGGAATCGTGCCCGATGCCCTTATAGCCTCCTAATGCCTCATCGCGGTACTTGAGCATATTGGAGTGAAGCTGAGAAGCTTTAAACAAGGCATCGTTCCAGTAATAAGGCGGCTTCGACCCGGTGTAACATGATCTCTCCCTGCAAAGGCTTTCCGGACACGTCGAAATTGCCTCCTTCACATCTGCCCTTGCTTCATTGATCAGCAGATGCATCTGCCTCCCTTCGATGGGGATCTCATCGGACCATCCCTCACCGTAGGCAAATGCCCGGGAAGATACGCACATACAAGTCAGTGCCAGACAATATATTAAAGCATTTTTATTCATATATATATTCACAATGAATACATCAAAGATTTTCCCAATAATGCCAGATTAGGGCGTTGCCCCACCCCAAAAGAGGTGCGTATCTCATTCGCCGAAAGCAATTTTTTCAGCGAATGCTGAGTTGATGCGACAGGTTACGACCGATGGCCGTCTCCTCTGACACATCATCACATTTCGTGATTTTACACGATTTCAGCGACGCATACAATATTTGGCAATATAATATTATTCAGCGAACACAATAGTGGCCACAGGGGCCTGCGCCCCCCCGAATGGATTACGCCTGCAAGCAATCACCAAAGGTGTTAATGAAAGACACATCCGGACTAAATCCATAACCACGATTGGTACACATCACCTGAATTATCTGATGGGAGGCTGAGACCGATACATTGGGGCGGATAATGAATAAGGCCAGTCATCGATCCACTGAATACGATCAACCAGTACCATGCGCTGATTATTCTTCCATGCGTGATATATATGAAACCACGTACCTTCCGGCGATTTCAGCACGGATCCGTGCCCCGGAGACGTAAAATGAGTGTGCCGGGATGCCATAACGGGACCGTCATGTTTTTGATAGGGCCCGGTGATTGCTGTCGCACGCGCGACGCCGACGGCATATTTTCTGCCATCATAAGTGTTTCCACTGTAAAATAGGTAATAATACTTTCCATTCCTGATGAGCCAGGGCCCTTCGACGACGCCGCGTCTGTTCACCACATCGTACATCTCCCAATCCTGGTCCGATTCAATCAGCTTTACCGGCTTCGTGCCATTCATGAGATCCACAACAGCACCATCCTCCTTCACGTCCAGCTGCTGAATGTAGATTTTGCTTGGGTTGTTTCTGTTCCCATTTTGCTGCCACAACACGTAATGCTTGCCATCGGCATCCTGAAAATAGCTGGCATCGATGACTCTTTCGTATGCAGCATCCGAATCACCTGCACAAACGAGCGGCGTACCGCGATCCTTGTAGTCTCCATCGGGGGCATCCGCAATCGCGACACCGACACAAAACCGCTCACCGGGTTTGCCGATGGTATCATCAGATTTTTGGTTGGCGCTGTAATACAAATGAAACTTTTTACCCACCCTGTGGATTTCCGGAGCCCAGGTTCCTCCCCCCGCCCAGCCATTGTGATTGGGCTTTTTCATGTTAACGTCTTTTACATGCTTCAGCGTGTGGAGTTCCTCAGACTTGAAAATCTGATAACCATTGGGCCCCGGTGTCGTTGCGACATAATACGTGCCATCGACCCAGATGGCTCCGGGATCCGGGGCATCCGAAGCAATGACCGGATTGGCAAACAATCCGCCGCACTGAAGATACCTAAAAGACATTTCACAGGCACCTTTAAACCCGGGCTTCCAGCCATTGGACAATTGGGCATATGTGTCTCCGCCGGAAACATCGCTGCAAATACCATCCCATGTCACGACGCCCTTGACATCATCGTAATAATCGTCGTGTGCCTTGTACCATTTTTCGGAGTACGAAACCCGCGTTTCGCAGGCACTCGGTACATCCTTACATGCTTTGGTATAGTCCAGCGCCATCAAACAGTCATAGTTTTTAAAATGCGGCTTCCAACCATTGGACAGAGCAGCAAACGAATTACCATCCGTGGTTTCTGTACAGCTGCCATCCCAGGTAACCTTGCCCTCGACGATATCGAAGTCATCGGAGTGCCCTTCTGCGCGGAGCCACGAATTGCCGTAAGTGATAGTCGTTCGGCATGGCTCGCAGTTGGTCGTATCCAACGTACAATCTTTGTGGCAGCTCAATGACTGGCCATCCAAAAGACTGGTTTCGGAGGGGCATGCGGCTTCCAAAGAAAGCAATTCTCCATCGCAGATTTCGCCTTCGTCGAGCTGACCATTGCCGCAGGATTCATGGCAGTTGGTCGTATTCAGTGTACAATCAGCATTGCAGCCCAATGTCTGGCCTTTCAAAAGACTGGTTCCGGAGGGGCATGCGGCTTTCAAAGAAAGCAAATCCCCATCGCAGATTTCGCCTTCGTCGATCTGACCATTGCCGCAGGGTTCATGGCAGTTGGTCGTATTCAGTGTACAATCAGCATTGCAGCCCAATGTCTGGCCTTTCAAAAGACTGGTTCCGGAGGGGCATGCAGCCTCTGAAGAAAGCAATTCCCCATCGCAGATTTCGCCTTCGTCGATCTGACCATTGCCGCAGGGTTCATGGCAATTGGAGGTATTCAGAGTACAGTCTGCGCGACAGCTCAGTGACTGGCCTTCCAAAAGACTGGTTCCAGAGGGGCATGCAGATTCCGGGGAAAGCTGGTCTCCATCACAAATTTCACCTTCATCGAGCTGACCATTGCCGCAAGTGGGCTTAGGTACTGGCGGTTCCTTATGATCATCCCACGGTTCAGGATGTTCATTGCAGTTTTCCGTGCATTTGGCGACGCACTCATATTTCTTTTCATCGCATATTTTGTCATTGGAACACGCCTCTTTCAGGCCCCAGGTATAACAAGCATCGATGCTGTCCTCGCCCTTCCCGCAAACATAGAGCGCATTGCCATCGCACTTTTTATCCCCCGGATTACAGTCATCCGTACAGCTATTCACGGAATCCGGCGACTCACTTCCTGCATCCGAATCGCATCCATTCAATCCCAAAAGAGTCAGAGCAGACAACAACATAGCAAAACGAAACATCTGATTCATAATAACCTCCGCCAAAGATAGTATTTATCTATTCAATAACCGATGTACTTCCCCTGCTCCCCCCAAATACTGTTATGCCGCCCAAAACGGCGGCATAACGAACGTATTCATCCTATCCCAAAACAGGACACTACGCATTAAGGTTTAATGTAATCTACCGGCGTCACAAAATCGAAATTGGCTACGAATGCATGGTGATTCGTATAGCGATGGGCATCAGAATCCATATCAATTATGTAGCCTGGTTTTTTGGCGGGATCCTGGGGATAAAGCTCTTTGCAGTAAAACCACTTTTTTCCGTCCTTAAACGTCTTAGCCGAAAGCACCGAAGTCGTGCTCGAAGTAATCGTATAGTTTTGGGGATCGAATGTCAGTATCCTGAGCCATCCGGTTCCCCCTCCACTATGGGCGTGTACGTTTACGCCACATTCACCACCAATTCCATCTTCTGTCTGATAATCAACGACCATTTCAGCAACCACATTCCCATTATCCCCTTTATTCAGACGAAAACATGAACCGCTGTTATGCCCATTAACCATCATAATGACATTATTGTGTTTTGCCACAAGATTTTTGAATATATACTCACCGCCATAGGCATCATCATTAAACCCTTTCAAAACGTCATTGCTCAATGCCAAATACGCATTTGTGAATTGTCCAAATTCATTTGTTCCGGGTTTTGCAGTGCAATGTGAATTGGGACTGGGTTGTATGTATCCGTGAGTTTCAATAATAACTTTGTGACTAGGATGATTCAAAATAACATCATTTGCCCAATCAATCGCGGATTGGCGTGGTGCATATTCCAGTGCAATGACTAAAAAGTCGATATTGGCCGCCTTGAATGTAATATAGGAGTTTGTATCATATTTGTATTCGTTTAACCATTTATATTTATTCTTATCTTTACCTTTAAAACGCGAAATATTGAAGTTACCGTAATTTGAATCATAAAATCCTGTTACACGATTATAGCTACTGCCGTTTTTCCCTTTGCAATCTGCAACAGACATTGTATTCCCTTCTTTATTATCGATTTTGGAAGCAGCATAATCACATTGCATGAAATCATGATTTCCAGGTGCAACTGTATACGGCAGTTCCAAGTCATCGATATAATCTTTATATAACCTGTTTACAAACTCCCAGGCGAGATTGGCATTCGTATCGGTAATATCGCCAAGATGAATCACAGCCTTGATATTCTTCTTTTTTGCGTTGTCACGAATCCATTTGAGCTGTTCTGAAAAAATATCGTATGTATCTTTCTTTTCATTTTTAATAATCTTACCCGGTTCAGATGGATCCTCAATAAGATTCCGAACATAATACTGCGTATCCGGTAAAAATACGATACTAAATGCTTCACAGTCATTGCCACAGACCGACACACATTTATCCTGATCTGCGTCAAATTTCTCCCCTTTCTTGCATTTCGTCTCTACCCACTGCAGACAACCCTTACCATTGACATCCGTACAAACCTTCTGACTTGTCGCAAAAGTCTCCTTATTATCCTTTTCAGAGCAGGTCGAATCACAGCCATCCACACATTCAAACGTTTCCGGATCGCATGTCTTATTTTCACCACATACCACAGGCTCTCCCCAATTCAGACATCTGTCAGCATCCTTTATACATGTGGCAATTCCATTGCCATCACATTTCTTTTCACCATCAAAACACTGATTATCACACGATTTGACACATTTGAGCGTTTGAGGATCACAGCTTCCACCCTCGCACGAATCGATGACCGACCACGAAGCACAGCCTTTTTTATCGGGAATGCACTCTTCCAATCCTTTTATTGTGCAACGAATGGTCGAATCTTCATCGCAAAATTCTGTACATTCATCGACAGCGACACACTCGAATATCTTTCCATCGCAATGTTTGCCTTTCTCACATTCTTCCTTCAGAGTCCATGTGTAACAGGCATCTCCGGTATCCTCGGATTTTTCGCAAATATAGACTGCATCGCCGTCGCATTTCATTTCATCCGGAGTACATGCATCCGTACACGGATTCTGGGAATCCGGCTTCTCAGCCCCTGCGTCCGAATCGCATCCATTCAATCCCATGAGTGCCAAAGCAGAAGACAACAAAACAAAACGATATATCTTATTCATGCTTACCTCCGACAAACAGTGTCGATGTTAATATATCCCCCAAAAAGATAATGTTCAATGATGAGTTATTTCCGCCCAAGGAAGGTCTGAATAAGGCTATCAACGGGGCGTTGCGAACTGAGGCGAATAGTTTGGAGTAGAGATAGCGGGGCGTTGTGGGGGCCGAGATGAGCACCGTCCTGTGAACGGTGCGAATCGCAGAGCCCAGTGAGCAACGGCCAGTCACGAGACGGAGCGCCGACAGGCGCGGGAGACGAAGTGAATGGCCCATTGCGAACTGAGGCGAGTTGTTTGGGTTGGGGGCGTTGCGGGGGCGTATTGTCTTGAAATCCCCCGCAGTGGGGGGAGCGGCGTATTGGCGCAAATGCGTCAATAGCCGCGTGGGGGGCCACCGCCCCCACCAGGGAGAATAAGCGGCTGGAGTATTGTTTCGGATTGTAACGCGTTGTTTTGGATGGAAAATGAGAAAAAGTTGCAGCCGGAATAAATAAAATTGTGCTCAAACGTGTTTTTTCATATATAATGATAGTGGAATTGTGTGATGTGAAACAATTTGAAAAAGGAGAATAGCCATGGACACCAAGTCAGCAAGATTAGGGAAAGCGTTGGCTGCTTACAGAGGGAGCAGTGCATCAAAGCATATGGCATCCAAACTGGCTGCGGCGCGGAAGCGCTCTGCCGATGCGTCGGATGGTAATGTCCAGAAACAGGACGATCCGATTGGTACAGGAAAAGTAACCTGCAGTTCGCTCAATGTTCGCAGTGGTGCGGGGACGAATTTTGACCGCATCGGCGGACTGACGAATGGCAAGAGTTTTGAGGTGTATGAGGAAAAAGACGGCTGGCTTAAGATTCCGTACGGTACTTCGTATGGCTGGATTTCGAAGAAGTACACGGATTACAAGACGCCGGAGCCGCCCAAACCTACGTTTACGCCATATCAGGTCTCGGTGACTGCCACCGATGGACTGAGAGTTCGCAATGTGCCGGGGAATGGCGGTACACCAGCAGATGGTTCAACTATTTATGGTACGCTTTCGTATGGAACGGTCGTCACGGTTCTGGAAGAAAAGAATGGCTGGTTCCGGATCGAGTACAATGGCAAGGAAGGTTGGATTTGCGGCCTTTATGTAGAGAAGTACAATCCCGGTTCGACGACGGAAGTTTCGACGAACGGCGTTCCGCTCTTTGCTCAGGGGGATTCCAGATGGGGCGGCGATTATATGGGCAAGAGCGGCAAGACGATCAAACAGATTGGCTGCGCCATGACTTCGACGACGATGGCTTTGAACAAGACATCCGGAAAGAGCTTTACCCCCAAGGATATGAATAAATATCTGAACAATAATGGCGGATATACTTCGGGCGGCGCCATTTATTGGGGGACAGCGGCAAAATACGTAAATAAATCCTATACCGCCAAATCGTATACCAAAGGAAATGTGGATGGTGAGCTGAATGCGGGTCGTCCGGTCGTTATCTCCGTTAAGAGCGAAGGACACTGGGTCTGCGTGGCCGGCAGAAAGTCCGATGGTACCTATATCATTCATGATCCTGCCGGAGGCAAGGTACTGAGCGGTTCTTGGTCGAGCAGCTACATCAAGGTGAGCGGCTATACGAAGGGAACGTGTCTGAGAACGTTCGGATAGGCCCTCATCAATGGTATTTACGATAAAAGCCCGCAGACTGCGGGCTTTTTTGATCTGTACGCTCATCATTTCATAAGGTGATCCGGGCTTGCAATTTATGGATCAGAACTAAAAAGTGCCATTAGCGGATATTTTCTGGCATAATTAGAATAGATGGAGTGTGTGATGTAAAACGAATTGTGAAGGAATAAGAGCAGTGGAAAGCAAACGATTGGGGAAAACACTGGAAGCTTACAGAAATGCAAGTGTTTCAAAGAAAACCGCGAAACAGTTATCATCCAGACTGGCATCTTCAAGAAAATGGCCGAGAAAAAGCAAATCATCGGATGAAGATATCCAGAAACAGGACGATCCGATTGGTTCAGGCAAAGTGACCTGCAGCGCGCTCAACGTTCGCAATGGTGCGGGAACGAATTATGACCGCATCGGAGGACTGACGAACGGCAAGGGTTTTCAGGTGTATGAAGAGAAAGACGGCTGGCTTAAAATCAAGTACGGTACCGGATTCGGCTGGATTTCGAAAAAGTATACGGATTACAAGACGCCGGAGCCGCCCAAGCCTCCGTTTACCCCGTATGAGGTTGAGGTAACGGACAGTGACGGCCTGAACGTCCGCGATGTGCCCGGTAATGGCGGAACCCCTGCTGAGGGTTCGACTGTTCTTGGGGTGCTTACGATTGGAACCGTTGTAAAGGTGCTTGAAGAAAAGAATGGCTGGTTCCGGATCGAGTACGAAGGCAAGGAGGGATGGATCTGCGGTGATTTTGTCGCCAAGTACGATCCCGGTTCAAATCCGGAAGTTTCGACGGATGGTGTTCCCCTCTACTCGCAGGGGGATCCCAGGTGGAGTGGTGATTATATGGGAAAGAGCGGCTGCACGATCGGTCAGATTGGGTGTGCCATGACTTCGACCACCATGGCCTTGAACAAGATATCCGGTCAGAGCTTCACACCCAAAGACATGAACAATTATCTCAACAGCCAACCATATGGCTATACCTCCGATGGTGACATTTACTGGAATACGGCTGCGCAGTATGTAAAAAAATCATATACAAATAAGGCGTACAGCAAGACAAACGTGGATGCAGAGCTGAATGCTGGGCGCCCTGTCGTCATTTCGGTAAAGAATGCTGGTCACTGGGTTTGTGTGGCAGGCAGAAAAAGTGATGGTTCCTATACTATACATGATCCGGCCGGCGGCAAAGTGCTGAGTGGCTCTTGGGCGGGTGACCATATCAAGGTGAGTGGTTACAACGCCGGTTATGATTTGTGTACTTTTGGGTAGTTTAATTTTGCAGTGAGTTTTTGGGGGCCTCTTTGTTTTGCAGGGAGGCCCTTTTAGTCTCTTTTGATCGGATGAATTTGATCGGATGAAAAAGGGGACGGGGGATATGTAAAATGCCTCTGAAGATGATTTGAGGTCATAATATGTCATAATGCAATGCGTAAAGAGGTGGGGAAGTATTGGGGATGGGACGGTAGCTATGGAAAACAAACGATTGGGGAAGTCGCATGCCGCGTATCGAAGCGCGAATACTTCGAAGCACTTTGCATCCAGACTGGCATCGTCCCGTAAACGGACGACATCGAATGATTCCCCGGATGGCCATATCCAGAGGCAGAGTGATCCGATTGGGACAGGGACTGTGACTTGCAGCGCGCTCAATGTTCGCAATGGTGCGGGAACGAATTATGAACGTATCGGCGGACTGACGAAGGGCAAGAGTTTTCAGGTTTATGAGAAAAAAAACGGCTGGCTCAGGATCAAGTATGGCACTATTCGGCTGGGTTTGTGGGGATTATGTCAAGTATGCAAAATCTGAGATTTCTGCTGATGGTGTGCCGCTCTACGGTCAGGGTGATCCCCAGTGGGGAGGAGATTACGTGGGCAGCAGCGGTAAGACGATTGGCGAGATTGGATGTGCAATGACCTCGTCGACCATGGTATTGAACAAGATATCCGGTAAGAGTTTTACGCCCAAAGAAATGAACAATTATCTCAACAATCATGGCGGATATGGACCGGGGGGAGGCATCATTTGGTGGCAAGCAGGACAATACGATAATATGGGTAAGAATGCTGAATCGACAGATCTGAATATAGAGATGATCGATACGTGTCTGGAGAGTGGGCGGCCGGTGGTTGTCAGGGTATTAAAACCGAAGCACTACGTCTGTGTGGCTGGTCGGAAATCGGATGGTTCCTATATCATTCATGATTCGTCAGGTAATGGGACAAATAATGGGACAAAGAAAAGTGCTGTATGGGATGGATCTGCCTTTAAGGTCGAAGGGTATGATCCGGCGACGACGTTATTTTATTTCTATTGAGTCAAATTGTTTCCGTTGATTCGTACTGCCGCCTGCGGCGGTGCATTTTCACGAATCCCGGTCGTTAAAATGCCGGGATTCATTTTTTTTGAAAAAAGAATTTGACAAATTGTATCGTGACACGTATACACACGCCTCGCCGATGGGATGGACAATGGATCTTCCCTGAGGCAAGATGCCGATCATAGAGGCATCGAATGTTGAAAACAGAAGAGAAGAAAGCGATAGAGAGAAATGGGCGAATGAATGAGAATTCATTCGAATGAAATCAAGTGCCTGAGTCATTAACGCCGCGTTAATGATTCGACTTTCTGGTGAATCCAAGAAGATTCTGCTCCGAAGGAGTGGGATGGAATGGATAAGCTATAAAGGGCACACGGTGGATGCCTTGGCGCTGAGAGGCGATGAAAGACGTAGCAGACTGCGATAAGCTTCGGCGAGTTGTCAAACGAACTGT
>JAFRYG010000211.1 GCA_017441205.1 Pseudomonadota bacterium | reverse complement strand
GCAGAACGCAAAGAATGACCGTAATCAGTCCAACTCAAATCCTAAGGTCATTCATTCACCTCTCAAAACTCAAAACATGCTCGACGCAATCAATGCGAAAAAGGCAGTATCCCCCTATCCCCCATTTCATTGGGCCCCCTCCCGGGGCCCCCTCCCGACCCGCCCCCACCGCCAGGCTCCTAGCCTGGGCACACTCGCCCGGGGCCGTCGTGCAATCGTTTTTGCACACAGCCTCCGCCGCGCCGTATGACCTTGCGTGGTGTCAGGGTTATCCCATCACTTTCGACCTCGTCAGATCTGAAAATAATTCGGATAACCTGCTATTTTCACGAGGAATCATCATCCTGACGGAGCCAAATCCCTCATGACGACCCTTTCGGAACCCAAATGCTATATTGGGAAATCGGTCAGATTTGTGACATTTTATTTTTGTGATTTTATTTTTGTGATTTAATAAGAAACGCCTTGATGATGTGACATTCCAGTGGGGCATGTCACTAACCACTAACCACTAACCACTAACCACTAACCACTAAAAATGACTCCACTGATCATTTCTGACGAATCCATCCGGCAATTCAGAGCACTCATCGATCGAACCCCAAATGTTCCTGCAGGTCACGGCATCCGTATTTACATCTCGGGACTCGGCAGCGGCGGTCCGGAATGGAGCCTCACGACAGACGCTTTCGATCCTGCACTGGATGAATGCTGCGAATTCGATGGTTTAAAAATCATCGTCGATCGCGAACTTCTCGAAGCCGTCGGCGGACTGGATGTACAATTCGAAAACGTGGACGAGGACGGCGGATTCCTCATCACACCGCTTGCACCGGAAGTTCAGGCACTGTACGACCACGGCGGATGCTGCGGCGACTGCAGCCATTGCCACGGCGGATGCTGCGGGCATCAATGCAATGGCTGTCAGGAACAACACTACGATTATGATGAAGGCATCGGTTACGATGATGACGACGAATAGGCCTGCCCGACGCTGAATCGGCTGGATGTTCCCCCGATAGAGTGACAAAAAAAAGGCTGCCCGGAGGGCAGCCTTATATTTTCAACGATTATGCCTGCGTGGCGCTCTTCTTCATGTTTTCAAAGAATTCGAGCGAACGGCTCCAAAGTGCTTCCTGCTCATCCTTGGTGGACTGCTTTTCTTCCTTATGCTCTTTCTGAGGATTCAGACTGAGCAGCGGACGCATATCATCGGTTGAATATTTTTTGGTTTCAAGTTCTGCCATTTTTCACTCTCCATGAGTTTTGGGAATCCCCCGATGGTCCCCCCGCTGGAGTTATAATACCTACATGTGGCTAAAAATCCAATTTTTTTTTAGTGATTGATCTTTTGTCCTCAATTGTTAGGGTTTTCAAGCACTTAGGGAACATCTGAATATTTTTTTGTGAGGGGGGGCATCGCCCCCCACGTCGCTATTTGCAAGCAAATACGCGACTCCCCCCTTTGCGGGGGTGCCCGCAACGCCCCGCAAAACTGAATCCTAACAATCCGCCTCAGTTCGCAAGAGGCCATTCACGTCGTCTCCCGCGCCTGTCGGCGCTCCGGCTCGCGTCTGGCCGTAGCTCACTGGGCCGTAACCACGGAACGCCTCCAACACCACAAAAAAAAGCTGCCCGTATTGCCAACAGCAATAGGGCAGCTCACGGCGAGGCGTATTGGCGCAGCCAAAAGCCACGCGAAAGAAATGGAAATTACGCTCTGCGACGGCGAATGAAGAAAATACCTGCGAAACCGGCCGCAAGTGCGAGCCATCCGAAATGATTCGAAGGCGTCGTCGTCATGCTGCAGGATCCACCACGAACCTTACCGGATTTCGGCAAATCAAATTCTTCCTCAGGCATATCGATGGTGAAGAAGACTTTGTTCGAAGGTATGACCTCAGAATCTGAGGAATCATCTGCATAGGCCACATATTCACCGGGCTTCATATAAACATCGGGGCATGCCCAATAGCCCTCAGCATTCGTCATACACGAAGGAATGACGCTGAGATCGCTGTCACCGGCGAGTCCATAATAAACATCGACGGATGTCAAGGGCAGTGCGTTTCCGGCAAAAACGACGAAATTGGTTGACAACACACTTCCATCCGGCGGCGAAATGAGCGTGATATCCGCAACATCCGGACCTTTTGTCGTCACGATGACAGGATCGGACATATTGCTCGTCTCGTCATTGAACTTCCAGTTGGCACGAATCGTATATTCCGTGGAATACAGCAAATCGTAGCCTGCCGTACAAACCCACGTTCCATCGAACTGAACATCCGCTTTGCAGAGCAGCACGAACCGGCCTTCATCAATGGCATACCAGACATCGACTTCGCCGGAATTGGCATCGATAGTACCCGAAACGGTCGGACGAACAGAAATGGTATCCCCGGTTTCGGGCGATTCAATAACGGGAATTGGCTCATCCGATGTCATGACGATGAAATTGCGGGTATCATTGGCCAGAACTGTCGAAACAGTTGCCAAATCCATCAGCTCAGCCCTGACCGTGTTTGCACCGGTCTTAAACTCTGCTTCACATCCCCATTCACCGGTTGCATCATCCGATTTCAGGCTGCAGATGGGGCTATCGGCCTGCAAGGATTTATCGAAGACAAACACAGGATGCCCCGGAGTGGCAACGCCGGAGATGAGGACTTTGCTGTTGTTGACAGTAGCCCCTTCTTCAGGGGTTAAAATCTGGACATAGCTGTCGCCCTCATTGGGAACGACAACGACTTTTGTACTGGCGTTTGTGAAATCGCCGTGATTATCGGTAGCGACCAAGTCAAAGTCAAAGACATCGCCGCTCTTGGCTTCTTCCGGAATGATGAATGACGGCGCGTTGGATTTCATATCGCTGAGCGACGCGCTCATGCTGCCGCTCCACTCATAGGTGACGCTGTCTTCCGGATTGGGATCGTACGATGCGGAGGCATCCAGAACGACCGAACTGCCTGCAGTTCCGGTGATAACATCAGCGAGAACGATAACTGGCGGAAGATTGGTTTCGAGAGGTGCAACGACATTAAATGATCTCTCAGTCTCGAGTTCAGCCCAATCGGTGCTCCAGGTCGCATAAATGTTTTGGTTTCCGGGTTTAGTCCAATAATCGCATTCCCATTTGCCATTGACGATCTGAGCGACGCAAAGTTCCTCACCATTATCGAGATTTCCGACCACGACGACAGCGCTGCCCAATGTCAAATCCGCAACACCCGAAACGGTGACGCGGCACTCTCCCTCCTCGTTGCACTCGGACGCAACATAGGACGAACCTTCTGCGGGTGACTCAATATCAAAGTTGTATTGGAGCTCAAGAGCAGTGATCGTCACAGTGGCCGTCGAGATCTCGTTATGTGAATCCGTCACATAAAGCGTGTAGCTATATGTCGTTTCGGGCTCAGCATCCTCCGGCACGGTCATGAGCGGACTGGAAGACGTCGTATCCGAAAGCAGCGAAATGTCACCGCCGCCCCACTTAAAGAATATCTCATCACCGTCGGGATCGTACGATGCGGATGCATCGAGAATCACCGAAGACCCCGGCAGAGCGAAGTACTCTGTCGTCATGACGATGACCGGCGGATGATTCAGGATATCTTCGACAATTTCGAATGTAACCGGCTCAGAAGCCTGACTGGAATCCGTTGACAAAAACGCTCTGACTGTGTGTTCACCATAGGTCAGATTACCCTCACAGTTCCATTTGCCGTTCTGAACGCTGCCCATGCAGACCAGCTTGCTGCCTTCCATGACGCGGATATTTCCCTTGACATTCGCAGTACCGCTGAATGCCACATGGGTATCATAATAGACATCTCCGTCTGTCGGCACTGTAATTACGATACTGCTCTTTTCCTCGACCGTCACCAGGGTATCGGCCGTCACCACATTTGACGCAGCATCAGTGACCTCAATCGTGCACAGGAAGGTATTGCCCGCAGTTTCTTTTTCCGAAACGGTCAGTGTCGCAGAATTTGTGTTGTAGCCCGAAATGGTGAACGACTCGCCGGACGAACTGGTGCAACTCCAGTTGTATTCCAGGTCATCCCCTTCGGGATCCGTGACAGTCGCCTTCATGTTGACAGATCCGCCGACAGAAACACTCATGGATTCGGCCAGCGTAATGACCGGCGGAAGATTGACGGGGGGTACACATGCGCCATTTTCACATACATAGTCATTCTCGCAGTCCGCATCGCTCTGACATACGAATGCCTCGCATGAGCCATTCTTACATACGTAACCGGCTTCGCAGTCCGAATCGCTCTGGCATTCCAATTCCTCGCAGACGCCATCCTTGCACACATAACCGGCTTCACAGTCTGAATCGCTCTTGCATACGAACTCCTCGCAGACGCCATCCTTGCACACATAACCGGCTTCGCAGTCAGAATCGGTCTTGCATACAGCTTCCGAGCAAACGCCGGCATCGCACACATAACCACTTATACAGTCAGCATCGCTTCCGCATGAATCCGGGCAGCTCGCCAAACTGGCGTCACAGACATAAATGCCGCATTCCGTGAGGTTCTCTTCGCATATACCGCTCTTGCAAACTTTTTCCGAGAGGCTGTTATCAGCACTGCAGCTGATTTCTCCGCACTCCGTACCATCCGGTTTATTGGTCATCACGCATCCCTCAACGGGATCGCACGTCGCCGTATCCTGGCATGCAGTCTCGGCACCGCTGCACTTGAGCTCAACGAATCCGAAGTTATCTTCCGTCGGATCACAAACCATGCACTTGGATTCCTTGGATACTTCGTTCTTTTCGTAACAGGCACCATCGACGAGGCAGCGATTCGCGGTATAGCAGAAACCACTCGATTCACTGAAAACTGAGATGCGGCCCGCATCGAGATTATCGACATCGGATCCGGCTCCGGGTGCCGCGACGATGAGATCGTGCCAGCTACCCGCCTTCTTATCGATATCGGCGGCAGCAACCCGATATCCAAATTTATCGTTGAGTTCCGTCCCGACCGGCGACACATACGTCCAGAACGGCTCTTTCGAGAAAATGGATCCGTCTTTCGTCCCCATATAGACATAGACGTAACCCAGCGAGTATTCTTGCGACTCCCCTATCTTCCGAAATCCGGGGGCACCGACGATCAAATCCTGCACGCCGTCGGAATTGACATCAGAAACGGTAACGCTCGTACCAAACAGCGCGTGGCTTCGGTCAGAAACGGCAGACCAGAGGGGGACGCCATCATCGAAGGGCATGCCGGCACCGGGATTGGTGTAGGTTCTTACGCGACCTTCGCGTTTTTTGGTCGTCTGGTGCATTGGTTCACCGACGATCAAATCGAGATCGCCATCGCCATCGATATCAGCAAATGCGACAGAACTGATTTGCGCCGCCGACTTCTCATTCATCTCGCCGATGATCGGTTTGCGGGATTCCACGAGTTTGCCATCAATATAATGATAGAAGAAAATCGCACCATTGGGCGAAAATTCCGTATTGGCGCTGTCGAAATAGTTCTCATCCACTGCAATAATTTCCGGCTTACCTTTGCCATCCAGATCGGCAATATACAAGGCAGATCCAAGAAGGTTATTACTGGATACCGCTTCAACGCTGGCGTTCGGCGTCAGCTTGGCATTGTTGGCTCTGTTGCAGATATCGAGAACGACACTGACTTTCGGCGGAAGCCAGACCCCGTCAGCGTCAGCCGGCGTCGACTGATACACGAGATCTGCTTTCCCATCACCATCGACGTCACCAACCGCAATATGCATACCGGCCAGCTCAATGCCGGATGCATTGACTTCGAACTTCTTGAGGATGGCGACGCTGTTGTTGGCTTTCCGCTTATGTATAATGGCAAAGCCGCCTTTATATTCATTGGCACCAGGAGCCGAGGCAATGACCATATCGTAGGCAGGATCATACGTCGCTGACGCTGGACAGAACTTGCCCACTGCAATATCGGCACCGAAATTGTCCGTTTCGGAATCCGTAAACTTAAACGTCGCCGGAGTCGCGGCATTGTCCCACTTGATGATAACTTTGCCCTGGGAATACTCATCACCCGTCGAACTCACAATATCGATGCCCGTATTCCCGTTAATTGTACCAACGGCCAGTGCCCGCCCAAAATGCGCACCCGGAATAGGCGTCGACTCCGAAATCTCCTGAGCAGCCTCACTCCCCCAGGGATCGCCGCCGTTTTCACCAAACAACGCTGACGCCTGAGTACCAAAGGTCTCCGGAACCTGCGTCTCCGTACTGGAATCGTTGCCGGAGCAGCCGTTCAACACAATAATTGCCACACATAATGCTGTTAATTCTTTCTTCATTTGAAGTATCTCCACAGATTATTCCGAATCATATACAGAATAAAACACCATATTATATTACCACAGAATACTTCATAAATAAAATGATTGTTGTTGATCATCCGCAAAAATACACATTTCTTCATTACACAGGCATTTCCATGCACTTTACGTGCACGCCGCACGACGTACATCGCTTTTTTGCACTGCACTTTTTTTTTCGATAATCTCTCCGCACAACTGTCTCTTGACAGTTCATATGATATCAGTTAGTCCGCTCATAGGAGCGAAAGTATGATTGGACAATCATCGATACATCATCAATCCGGAGATAACGCAATCGCTGATTATGGCAGAAGAGGATATAGCTCTGCCTATGAAATGGAGGCGACGCTCAGCGAAGTAAGTGAACTGAACGCCACAATCAGTGAAGCCGATGAGTTAAGCTGTACGCTCAGCGAAGCAGAACAAACACGTCTGTTCCCCAAGCAGGATGATTCACTTCCTCATAATCATAGAGATTTACCGCCCTACACTGAAGAGCCCCCCGTCCATGTATCACCAAGAGTCCGCGCAATGTCCGGCAACTTTGTGCAGCCTTCCGGTGCCTTCGCTCAATCTTCAGGTGCTTTCGCTCAACCATCATCATCGCTCTCACAATCCATTGCCGCACTCCAATCAGGAGCTTTCGCTCTATTCGCTGAAGAATACAAGGAAATCTCCGGTGAATACCGCGTCGGTGAACCTATCGGTCGCGGCGGATGCGCCATCGTTCTGGAAGCATGGCGCCTGTCCGACAATTTGCACGTCGTCATCAAAGTTCTGCAAGTCAACAGCGGCATCGATGAAAAAGAAACACATATCGCCATCGAACGCTTCATGCGCGAAGCAAAGCTCATCGCTTCCCTGCACGAAGAACATATCGTGCGGTGCGTCGATTACGGCAGTTTTCAGGGCACACCATGCATGGTCCTCGAATTCGTCGACGGACTCTCGCTCGACAAATTCCTCGAAAAATACGGCGCCATTCCTCTAAAATTCGCAACCGGAATCATCGAACAGCTCCTCAGCGCTCTCGTCGAAACCCACAGCAAAAAGATTATTCACCGCGACATCAAACCCGGTAATATCATGGTTTTCGACTCCCCGCCCCCCTACGAAATCCGTGTCCTCGATTTCGGTATCTCCAGCGTTCTGGACGGGTTTCAAAGCAAAACCCTGATGACACAGCAGGGAAACGTTCGCGGAACGCCTTCCTATATGGCTCCCGAACTCTTTACCGGTGAAACACGCGCCAGCATCGAAAGCGATCTCTATGCCGTCGGTCTCGTCTACCTCGAATGCCTGACCGGCGAAATCGCCATCAACGATAAATCCTTCATGCGCGTTGCCTACAAACAGGTCAACGAACAGCTCGAAATCCCCGGAAACATCCCACCTTCCATCGCTGATATCATCTTCAAACTGTGCGCAAAAAAAGTCGAAGATCGATACCACAGTGCACAGGTCGTACTCGATGACATCCACTCTGTCATCGAACAGGCACTTAGAGATGAAGAAAAATGCTTTAAGGCATGGGAAAAATCCCAAAAGAAAAAGCATAAACAAAAGAGAAAAAACAGCCAGACTCAGCAAATCACCGCTCAAAGACTGATCAGCACGCGCAATCTGCCCAAACTGATCGGACTGATACTGCTCGTCGCCGGACTGTGCTGTATCCCCATCCTCGCCTTCTATCATCTCATGTCCAAAAAGAACCAGCAGGCGGAACCTGAAACCAAGATCGTTACCGTTCCGGCCCCCGTCGATGCCAAAGCTGAAAAACTCAGGGAACTCGAGGCCGAAGCCAGCCGACATAAAACAGAACTTACACTGACACGTGCCGGTATTCAGACGACATCAACACTCGTCGGAACTTCCTGGGAAAAAGCCAATTCTGCTGTTGATACCGCAATCAATAAAGAATCCTCATCCGCTCCTCCATCGCCGCAGCCCAAAAACCAGTCCAAGAAAACCAGCGGTAAAACCCAAACCAGACCTGACGATACCAGAGTCGGACTCCCCTTCTAATATTCTGACAGACCGCTCTATTGCCTGACGGCAATACGATCGGTCATGCCGCCTATTCGCCTGACGGCGAATACAGCGGCATAATAACTTGACTTGCAATGACTCTTTCCCGCAAATGGCTGCTTTCACCACTTACTCTCTGTTCGCTGGGATTTACCCTGATCTCCTGCAACTCCACAGACAGTGAACGCTTCAATGACCAAAGGGAAAGCTATATCTTCGACTCCACATCCACTACGCTGACTGCATTCGGAGCCAGTAAAACCGACGACGACGCAAACAGCAACTTCCGCTGCCCCAGCGTCTCCGGAATGAGCGGCGAAACCAGCCTGACCGTATTCAGCGCCAAAGCAAATGCTCCGCTGCCGCATTTTACCCTCAAAACCATTCCCGGAATACGCAGCGATGCCGCTGGCGGCATCGGTATATCACTGAGCGAGCTCCCCGTCGGGATGCTCGACATCTATCAGCGATGCAATTCCACCACATCTGAAAAATACGTTACATCATGCCCCCTGGACTACGACATCGTCGACAAATGCGAAAACACAGACCAGAAAGAATGCATGCTGCTCTACGAAGGAACACACAGGCTCGTTATCTCTTCTGTCATCAACGACGATGATTTCTGCATAACCGAAGAATCCGACCGCTCCCCCTACGCCACATCAGTCCCCCCGATTTCCTACGCCTGCGATGCATTTTTGCCCATTCCAATCACTGCTGCATACAGGGGCGCGGCTCCCATCAACAACTGCTGTGCACCCAACGATCAGAGTACGCTGGATTTCTGTGTCAAACCATGCGGATGCCGGGAGCTTTCCATTCAGATTGTCCCAAAACAGACCAAGCTCGACCCTGCCTTTGAAGACAACTCATATTCGAAAGAACTGCCCGGTAACCTGCGAGTTGCTGTCTTCTCAAATGTCGAAGGCCACAAGGATTCATTCAAAAAACTCCTCAACAGCATCAAGGAACACAACGTCGATCTGATCATTAATCTCGGCAACCTCACTGAATCCGGAAAGAGTTCGCAATTCAGCACTATGCGCGATATCGTCCGCGAAACGCTTTTCACATTCGACGGCACACCGGAGTCAGGATGTCAGGAAAACGACGGCCTCATGTGCTGTGAAACGGAATCCTCCCGCAGCTTTACGCACACCTGCAATGCCATCCTTCAGAAAATTCCTTTTCTAAGCAGCCTCGGCGAAGACGAATACGAAGGAACTGGCGTAAATGATTTCCAGACGCTTTTCGGTCCATCCAACATGGCCACGACCATCGGAAAAGTCCAGTTCATCATGCTCGACACCGCCGATGCATCCATGAGTTCCGCTGAACGCTCATGGCTCGAATCCGTACTCAAATTCCCTGAAGCCACAGAATGTTCCATCCCGGCTCCGCAGCAATTCGAGGCCTGGCCAACACTTGCTGAATGCCGGGCAATGGCAGGATTCAGCAAAACGACGACCTGCCGCGAATGCATTCAGACCGAAGCCTACTGTATCCCACCGGGCGAATCCAATTCGTACTACTCACTCGGCACCGAAAACTGCATCTGCGTTCCGGCTTCTTCCAAAATCTGCCGTCATAACCAAATCTGCGCATCCATGGATGGCACCAAAAGCACCTGCATTTGTACACGCGACAGCGACTGCGGCGAAGGCGGTACTTGCGTCGATGGAACATGCAAACCACCAATCCGGCTGATCTTCAGCTATACCCCGCTTTTTGATGAATACGGTACGCGCAACAATGCTTTCGCATCAAAGGCCGAAGCAGCATCGCTCCTCTCACTGCTGATAAAATCCGGCATCAATGCCATTTTTTCCGGACGCGCAAGAGACTACAGCAAATTCTCCATGGGCGGTATTCCGATGTACATTACCGGCGGCGGTGGTGCAGAAATGTCATCTTTTTCCAAACACAAGCATCACTGGCTGCTCATCGATATTCCTGACGCCTATACGACGCCGGATGCCGACAAAATGTCGGTGAATGTCATCGAATTTTAAAAAATATTAAAAATCCGTATGCGCGCAGCGCATAGGATTTTTGCAAGCCGCAGAGCCGCCGGCCAGTCATGGCGCGGCTCAAGGCGCAGCCCCCAAAAAGGAGACAAATCATGAAACGCATCATCCCTTTCGCCGTTCTGATGTCAGCCATGCTGTGTGCCTGCAATGGCCAGAATTCCGCACCCCCTGCCCGGAATGAACTCCCCGTATCCAAAGTTATCATGTACCAGAGCGGTATCGGATACGTCGAACGTTCGGCAGACTTCGAAGGGGATGAACTCATCCTGAGAATACGTCCCGACCAAATCAACGACATCCTCAAATCGCTGACGGTCATCGATCACAGCAACGGTCGTCCCGTATCCATCTCGCTGCCGGTCGACCGCGACACGCTCGATTCTCTGGCACAAATCCCCGATCAAATCATCGAAGGCGGCATCCGCGCTCTCATCGTCGCTTTCCGCGGTGCACATGTCCAGATCAAAACAAGAGGCCGCTCCTTCGAAGGACGCATCGTCGGGTTTGACGATCCCTACGAAGACCTCCCCAGCAACGTCAAAATCGATGCACTCTCCGAACAGGACGCCACCGTTACACTCAAAACCAAAGGCGATGTCCTGGAAATCATCTCCCTCAAAGACATCAAATCCATCTCACTGTTCGACAAAAATCTGTCCGAGGGACTCGATAAAAGCCTGAATGTCAGCCTGAATGAAGGCGACTGGAAACAGCTTGAACTCAAAATCCGCATGGATTCACGCCAAAAACGCAAGCTTTCCATGAGCTACCTCATCTCCATGCCAACCTGGAAACCGGCATACCGACTCATTCTGGGAAAAGAGAATACGGCCATTCTGCAGGGATGGGCAATCATCAGCAACGTCACCGGATCCGACTGGAACGAGATCAATTTCTCACTCGTTTCGGGACAACCCATGAGCTTTACATACGACCTCTACACACCTCAGTTCATCGAACGCCCGGATCTGTCCGGACTCGCGGTGCAAAAGGCAACCGCACCCAAAGTCGTCCAGTCCGGTTATGCGGCAGAACCCAAAGCCGCACCCGCACCCATGAACGCCATGGCAATGGGAATGGCCGCAGCCAAATCGAGATCCGCCGAAATGGCTGAAAGCCGAAAGGCTGCTGTCGCCCTGTACGATGAAGCCGAAATGCCCGCAGCCGAAGAAGAATCGATGGCCATGGATATGGCTGAGATGGAGGATATCGACTACGTGGTCCAGGCCCCCAAAGAGAGCGGCGAAATGCTCACCGATAAAATGGTCTCGAATTTCCAGGCCCTCGCTTCGAAAAATCAGATCGGTGCATTCGATGAATACCCGATGGCCGCCAAACTCAGCGTCCCCGATGGCAGCACGGCTCTCGTCAACCTCATCCAGCACAAGCTGCCCGCGCATGAAACGCGCTTCGTCGACAGCAGCGACATTCCCTATTCCCTGTTCGAACCCTTCGAGGGCAAAGCACAGATCAGCAAATCCTGGCAAACCATCGAACTAAAAAATGACAGCAATTTCTCCCTGGATGCAGGTCCCATCACGCTGTACCGGGACGACGCCGTCATCGGCGAGGGCTATTTGACGCGCACAGAACAAAGCGCAACGGCGTATATTACCTTTGCAAGCGAAGGACGGCTGACGGCAGAAATGTCAAACAATATGGGCGAAAAGAACTATCGTCTGAATCGTTTTGAAAATGGTGTCTGCAACTATACCATCGAAGAAAATCGCACGAGTACGTTTGCGATGACGAGCCATATCCCCAACGATGTCACCGTCGTCCTGCAGCTGCCCAAACGTTCCGCCACATGGACGCCGCTCAATTTCCCCGAAAACACCGTCGAAACGGCGTCTTCATGGAACGTTTCGGTCGAGGTCCCGGCAAACGGCAAAGTCGATCTGCCGCTCACCGTCAAAAATAGCGGCGAATTCCGCGGCGAACGCACCAAAGACTGCCGCACCGCCATTCAGAATGCCATCGACGGCGGGCTCATCGGAGAGGATTCCGCCGCGCTTTTCAAACAGTACCTCGAAGCCCTCGACAAACGCGAAGAAATCAACCTCAGACTCGGCAATATCAAGTCTCAGCTCAATTCGCTCCACGAAGAGGAACGAACGCTCGCCAGATCACTCGCCGGCCTCAAGGATATCAAGGGGGCAAACGCCAATGCCCTCAAGGAACAGTTCATTGCGCGACAGAAGGACAACGAAAAACGACTCGCCGACAAAACAACGGAGCAATACGCTCTCCAGGGTGAAAAAAGCGATATCGATCTGATGATCCGTTCTCTGGAACCTACGCTGAAGTATTCCGTGAACTGATGTATGGGGGGCTTCCCCATACCCTCTGAAAAACTGCGCTTCTCCCGTGCTGACTTCAGTGTTTGACCAATGATATGCCAACTAAAGGCTCATCCCAATGTCTTCAGTCAAAATCAAAAAGGCCGCGAAAACGCGGCCTTTTTAAACATCAAAACTTCATATAACAGAGTGTCGATAAGCTCAAAACTATCTCAGTTGTTAGTTGTTAGTCGTTAGTTTTTACAGGCAATTATCTGGATCGTTTCTGATGAACGATATGGATTTCGCCATCCCCTGCAACAGACTATCGCCAGCCAAGATCTACTCCCAACTCCCAACTTCCAACTACTAAAGACTCCAAGCTCTAAGCTCCAGGCTCTAAGCTAAAAACAACGCAGTGGCCATACAAAGCATTAATTAATAATTCTCAGCTCTGACCTGGAAGAACGACTGCGGATGGGCGCAGACCGGGCAGACCGCGGGTGCTTTTTTGCCGATGACGATATGACCGCAGTTGCGGCATTCCCAGATGGCATCGCCATCGCGCGAGAACACGACTTCGCTTTCTACGTTCGACAGAAGCTTGCGATAACGTTCTTCGTGGTGTTTTTCGATGGCACCGACCATTTCGAACAACTTGGCAATGCGATCAAAACCTTCTTCGCGGGCTTCCTTCGCAAACGTGGCATACATATCCGTCCACTCGTAATTCTCGCCATTGGCGGCATCGAGCAGATTCTCGGCTGTCGTCGGAATCTTGTTGTCATGCAGGCATTTGAACCAGAGTTTTGCATGCTCCTTTTCGTTTTCTGCTGTCTCGAGAAAGATAGCAGCAATCTGCTCATAACCGTCTTTCTTGGCCTGGCTTGCATAATACGTATATTTGTTGCGGGCCTGGGATTCACCGGCAAAAGCGGCCTGAAGATTAGCTTCTGTTTTGGTTCCTTTAAGATCTGCCATAGATTTCCTTCTCCTTATGTTTGTCGTGGCTCAGAACCCCATGTTCCAAGCCTCAGTCTGAACTTCTGTATCATTCATTCACGGACATCCCGAACATCATTTATTCAAGGACAGGACATCCCGAACCCCTTGTTACTCAATGTCATCCGGAACACCATCAGCCCCTTCTTCACTTTTCGGATGATCACCATCCGCCGGTTCATCGTCCAGGACATCGTATTCATCGCTTTCAAAACCATTTTTTATGACTGCGGAACAAGCCGCACAATATCCGTATGCAGTCACCTCGTATTTCTCAATGGTAGCGCCCTCGGGAAAATCCTCCATCCGGCAGCGAACCGATGGAATATCGACAATATTCCCACAGCAGTCACAAATAATATGATCGTGCGGAGCTGCATCATCAAATCTATCCGGCTGTCCGGAAAGAGAAATCCTGCGCAGCTTATGGGATTTGATCAGCATCCCAAGATTCCGGTAGACCGTCCCAAGCGAAATCTTCGGAAACATTCTGCGCATTTCCCCCAAAATTTCCTCCGCATCCGGATGCGATTTGGAATCCAGAACATATCGGTAAATGGCTTGCTGTCTGTCTGACATCGTCCGAATAACCTGCAGAATGAAATGATCCGAAACGAGGGACGTATATTGTTCCGAAATACAAAATGAGAATAGGAATCATTCCTATTCTCATTTTCAACTAAGCACAGGATATGCTCCCAAGTCAAGCGAATATCTCTGCAGTCCATAACGAAATCATAACAATTCAGCCATGATCAAAAGCCCTTTGGGGCTTTCTGTTTTGCAGCCCCCGATTGCGTTAGCTCCGGAAGATAGGGCATAACAATTCAGCCATGATCAAAAGCCCTTTGGGGCTTTCTGTTTTGCAGCCCCCGGTTGTGTTAGCTCCGGAAGATAGAGCATAACAATTCAGCCATGATCAAAAGCCCTTTAGGGCTTTCAGTTTTGTAGCCCCCGGTTGCGTTAGCTACCGGGGGATAGGTAAATATCCATCTCCTCCCCCGCCGAACTTTTTGCCAGCACAAAAGGCTGGCAAAAAGTTCGGGAAAAAGAAGGGAACGTATTGCCCCCCGGTAGTCGCCTGCGACTCCAGCCGGGGCTATGGATATTGAACACCTGCGGCGTTCTTGACACAGGGCTGATCAGAAAACCCGTAATCCCCGAACATTCATGACAGAACCTGATGCAAGAATTAGTCAACAAAACGAATGTGCAAAGCGATTTGGATGTGATAGAGATATAGTGGAGTTTTTCTATATTCACTTAACTGTTGCCGGTCGTTCCGCAAAACACCGGCGTAGTTAAGGGATTTCGCATGGCAGACCATGATTTCACCGCACGGCAGCGTGCAGAACCTGGAGTCAAAAGGAGGATAGACAATGTCAGAGTGTGATTATGACGAGCTTTCGATGTGGCAGGATGTGCTGGACGAAGTCATGAATGGTCACGTCGATGGACTTGTGTGTCCGTTTTGTGACAAAAAAGCGATCGAAGTCGATACCGAAGGTCCCTCGATCAGCGTGAAATGCACGGAATGTGGGCGCTGGATAGAAGGCCAGAACTCATATTAATTCAGGCAGTGGTGAAACAATGGCTAAGAATAACATCATTGGCAGTGGTTTTTCTTTTCCGATGCAGGTAGATGCACTCGGTGGAACAGAAATGAGTTCCGACGATGCCAATATCCGTCAGAGCATGATGCTGATCCTCGGCACAGCCCCGGGAGAACGAATGATGCGTCCGACCTTTGGCTGCGGGATACACGATATTCTTTTCGAACCAAATACGGCAATTACAGCCGCCAAAATAGAATACGAAGTCAAACGTTCAATAATGGAGTTTGAGCCCCGGGTCGCCGACATCGAAGTCGTCGCACAACCCGACGAAGAAGAGCTGAGCCGCATGAATGTTACGATATCGTATACGATTCGCAAAACCAATACGAAAGCCAATCTCGTCTATCCATTTTATCTTCGCAAAGAGGGAGAAGTATGATTCCATTACCGAAACTGGATGACCGCAAATGGGAAGATCTCGTCCGCGAAGCGGTTGAACTGATTCCCAAATACTGCCCGGAATGGACAAACCACAATGCATCCGATCCTGGTATAACCCTGCTGGAACTCTTTGCATGGCTGATTGAAGTTCTGCTCTATCGTCTGAATCGCGTCGGCGATAAAAACTATCTGGCATTCCTGAATCTGATGGGAATTGACCTGCAGCCGCCTCAGCCGGCTCACGTCGACCTGACATTCAGTCTGGTACCGGGTGCCAGAAATTTCCAGGTCGTACCTGCAGGAACGAGCGTCGCAACGAGTTACAAAACGGACGAACCTCCGGTCGTGTTCGAAACACTCAGGGATCTCGTCGTTCTGCCGACATCCATCGTCCGATGTTTCTCGCAATTTCACGATGCATACGCAGACAACACTCCCTATATCTATGGACGGCCAGGGCAGTCCTTCGAAGCCTTCATGGGATGTCAGCATATCGAACGATATCTGTATTTCATGGATCCGCGCCTCGAAGTGCTCAGCGAAGAAGCACTGCTCATCATCGGCGTCGAAACCCCAAACAGCCCGGATTCTGACTTCCCAACCCTTTGTGAATGGGAATACTGGAATGGGCACCGCTGGAGAGAACTCGAAGCTTCGACGCAGGAACTGCCCATCGGATGGGCAGCATTCCAGGGTGTCGACGGCATGGAAGAAACCACCGTCAACGAAGAAGAAGGCTACTGGATCCGCGCCCGACTCGTCAATGTGCCGCAAAGCCTCGATATGACGAGCGTCGAACGCATCAAAATGCGCATCGAAATCCTCGGCGAAGGTATTCAGCCAGACAAAGTCATTTGCCAGACAAATGACAATGATTATCTGCCGGTCGATCTTTCCAAGAGCTTCTATCCATTCCACAAGGAACCAGGTCTGGACAGCGCATTCTACATCGGCAACAACGAACTCTTTGGGCACAAGGGTGCGCATATCCGCATCGATTTTGAACTTGCCGACGCCGTCGCCGTTTCGGGACTCAATCCCTCCACTGATTTGCAAATCGCATGGGAATTCTACGATGGTCGTCAGTGGCAGCGCATCGGAATTGTCAATCCCAAGGGCATTGATGAATCCCTCAAGGGCATGGAATTCGACGATACGACATATTGCTTTACCCGCAACGGAACCGTGAGCTTCGCTGTCCCCGAAAATATGGCCAAAATCGAGGTCGCGGATCAGGAAGCTTTCTTCATCCGCGCCCGCATCGTTCAGGGAGATTACGGCGTCCCCGGCATGTATATGCTCGACGGCGACAAATGGGCCTGGTTCGACGAACGACCGCTGCGTCCCCCTCAAATGAAATCCATTCGCCTGAAATACGAAGAAGCCAGCCAGACTCCTCCTCTCGTCCTGACCTACAATGACTTCCGCTACGAAGATATTACGGCCTCCGTGAGTGAAGATCTTTCGGTGATTCAGGTTTTCGAACCCATACCCGATGAGAATCCGTCCATGTATTTCGGCATGAACGGACCATTCCCCAATGAACGCGTCCAAATCTTCGTCCATGTCCTCACTCAGACGGGGGCAAAGATCGACCGCAACCGCGACGACGAAAAATTCCTCCGCAATTACTACAAACGGATGGAGGAAGAATACTTCGGAAACAAGAAGATCGCCTGGGAATACTGGAACGGCAGGGAATGGGCGGATTTGAATATCTCCGACGGCACCAGAGCCTTTACGGAAACAGGCTATCTCGAATTCATCGGCCCCAAGGATATGGCCCCGACGCGCAAATTCGGCGAAAACCTGTTCTGGCTCCGCGTACGCCTCGAAATGGGCGGCTACGAAGAATTGCCGCGCATCGATCATATCCTGTTCAATACAGTTCAGGCCGTCAACCGCCGTACGCTCAATTTTGAAATTCTGGGAACCGGACGCGGCACACCCAATCAGGTATTCAAATTCCTGAATACTCCCATCCTCGAAGGCGAGGAAATCTGGGTCCGCGAAAAAGACAAACCACGCGATGAAGAAATCGAAGCCCTCAAAGCCCTGTATGGTTCCAAGCCATTCCTGCAGGAAGATACCCGTCTCGGCGGCTGGTGGGTCCGTTGGGAAAATGTCGAAAGCTTCTTCCTTTCAAACGATCGAAGCCGCCACTACCGACTGGATCGCCTGACGGGAAAGGTTCGCTTTGGCGACGGAAAACACGGCATGGTCGTTCCCGTACTCGATCAGAATATCCGTACCTCGCACTACTGTGTCGGCGGCGGCGTAAAGGGGAATATCGGCGTAAACCAGGCAACCACCATCCGACAGGCCATCGCATACATTGATGGCGTCACCAACTACTATCCCGGCGAAGGCGGAAGCGACGTGGAATCCATCGAATCCGTCAAACAACGCGGGCCATACGTCATCAAAAGCCGTTATCGCGCAGTCACACAGGAAGACTTCGAAGTCCTCTCCCTCCAGAGTTCAAACGCTATTGCCAGAACATGCTGCCTGCCCTCGACAGAACAGGAAGGTTCAGTCTGCATCATCGTCGTTCCCAAATTCGACGAATCCAAGGAAGATTACAGCCAGAAACTCGTTCCCACCAACGAACTTCTGCGCCGCGTCAAATCCTATCTGGACGAACGCCGTCTGATTACGGTTCGGGTCAATGTCGAACGGCCGCAGTACACAGAAATCAGCGTCTATGTCGAAATCATTCGCACGAGCACCGGTTCAAGCGATCGACTCAAACGCGATATCAACAAAGCCCTCAGAAAATTCCTGCATCCCATCGTCGGTGGCCGCGATGAGAAGGGTTGGAAATTTGGTCGCAGCGTCCTCAAAGTGGATTTGTATCACATCGTCGAAAACGTCGAAGGCGTCGACTTCGTCGATCGCCTGATGATCATGGACGAAGATCGCGGGATATTCGTCGATCAGATCAAACTCGGACCCAAGGGCCTGCCGCACCTCGTCAATGTGGACATTACCGAAAAGACGCGGGAACGCGTCGTATAACCGCCATCGGAGCAGGAAATGCGCGTACAAACCAAAAGAAAACTCAGCGTTCCCGATCTCGAAGGATTGTCGGTGGAAAATGCCTCTCTGTATCTGGAACTCAACGGCTTTCCAAAACCGGATATCCAGTACGAAGAGAGCTTTGATGAACCCATGACGGTGCTCAGTCAGGATCCCCCAAAAGGACAGATCGTCGACGCTGATACCGTCGTCACCGTCAAGGTTGCCCAGCGCTCATTCTGCGATTTCCTTCCCGGAATCTACCGCACCGCAACCTACGAAGGACATACGCATCTTCGTGATTTCTTGTGGATTTTCAGACACCTGTATGACAGCGTCCTGGACGAAATCAACAATATCCCGGGGCTCTTCGATCCCTACGAAACGCCCGCCCGCTTCCTGCCATGGCTCGCAAGCTGGATCGGATTCGTCCTCGATGAAGACTGGCCGGAAGAAAAGAAACGATACCTCCTGCGCCGCGCACTGGATTACTACCGCATCCGTGGTACCGTAAAAGGACTCAAGCTGTTCCTCTCCATCTTCGTCGGCGTAGAACCCGAAATTATCGAAAATGCATGGCCTTTCAACGGATTCCAGATCGGCGTCCACTCCACCATGGATTTCGATACCATCATCTTCCCTGTCGTCAACGTATCTCACTGCTTTATCGTCAATATCCCACTCGAACCAGACGAAGTCTCTGAATATACCATCGTGAAAATCCACGACATCATTCGAGCCGAAAAACCAGCTCACACCATGTATTACCTGCGATTCAAGGGTAAGAAAGTGGCCCTCTCGGAATTCCAGCTGCTCGTCGGCGACGAGGATTCCGGTTACGTCATCGGGTCCGGCGAGGAAATCGTCGAACTCGGCGAAACAGAAGTCGAACGCCTACCTGGCGAAGAATAATATCATCACCATTATGAGGTAAAAACCATGGCAGAAGACCAGGGATTTAAACGGATTAATTTTTTCAAGGGCTTTGTGACCACGACCAAGGACTGGAATGACGCCGAACATTACCACGTCGAAAAACACAAGCTCCATAATCGCTGCTTCCACGGAGCAGGCGTCGTTCCCGGCTATCGCCAGGAACTCAAAGTCCGCGCACGCGGACGCGCCGATATGTCTGTCGAGGTTTCTCCAGGTTACGCTCTCGACGGACAGGGAAATGACATCATCCTTTATGAAACCGAAATCAAAGCCATCAATAAAGGCGACTTCAAACTGCCGCTGACGGTTTACTTCGTCATCAAATACGTCGAGGAATTCACAGACTTCATCTCCTACAAGGAAAATCTCGACTTCAAAGGACATCGCCGCATCCAGGAAAAAGCAGCAATCGAAATCTCCATCACCGAGCCGGATATCTCGCGCGAAGTCGAAATCGGACGCGTCTATCTGACCGAAGATGCCAAAAAAATTACAGACGCCAAAGATCCGCTCGAACCAGGGCCAAACGAAATTGACCTCCGGTACGTTCCGCGCGCCGGTGTCGTCGGCGGCTACCTCCCCATGGAACTCATCAACCGCCTGCGAAAAATTATCCGCATGCAGCGCGATGCCTACTACCGCATGGCCCGCGACAAAAAGGTGCTCGCCGCAAACGGCGCTGCCCTCGGCCTCATGACCATCGACATGCTCCTCGAATCCGGTACCGTCGGACCACAGAATATCATGCCGCTGCTCTCGAACATCGGAGACCTCGAATGGGATACCGTCACCGAAATCGAAGCCACCAAGCCAACACTCAAATCCATGAAGGATTTCGGTCAGTTCAAACACTCCGTCGAAGTGTTCCGCGACCTCGTCGATGACAAGACTCTCCAGCTCAACGAAAACGAACTCGTCAACTTCAACAGCCTTGATCAGGTCATCGCTGCCAAAGAAAAGGGCTCCCTCTCCCTGTCCGCCATCGTCGGCGAGGAAATCGAACCCACCGTCATGGAAAATGGCGAAAACGCTATCTCTCAGGAATGGACCCGTATCAAGGAACACAGCGCCGAAATGCCCGATGTCGTCACCATCGAAGGTCAGGAATGGACGCTTATCGATACCATCGATATCCTCAATAAGGACAGCGAACAGTCACACATGTTCCAGATCATCGATGCCAGAGACTCGTGGCGTTCACGTCAGCGCATCCGTTATCCGGATGGCGTCACCGTCGAAGACGTCGGTATCGCTCACGAAGGCGGCTACACTTCCTTCGAAATTCACAACGTCACACCCAATCGCCCCATTATGCTGCTGCGTCGTATGGACTATGCCCGAGGCGATTTCGAAATCGAATATTCTGTCAATGAAGTTCGCGTCGGCATTTCACAATGTCCGGGCTCCGACAAACGCTTCCGATGGCGTAACTGGCCGTTCCTCATCCCCGCTGAATTCGTTACATCCGAAGTGCTCAGAGTCACACAAAAAGCCGTCACTGCCGCTCGCGATATCAATATGTATCGATTCTGGTTCTATCAGGCACTGTAATCTTTATGGTGCGGCGGCTATTTGGCGCATTCGCTCCAAATACGCCTCGCCGTGCGCGGCTATTCCATACGCCGCGCAGCCCCTGATGCTTTACCGAAATGTCATTCCAAAAGTACAGCTGCGGCTGTACAGAACAATTATAAAGAGGATTTCTCATGGACGAAAAACAGCGATACGAAATTTTTAAAGTTCGCCAGGGCCGATGCAATTACTGCGGCACAAGACTCAAATGGGATGCGTTCGAAGTGCGCGGCCTTTCGGGTGGATGGGTCATCGAAGAACAGGAAGATGGCACAAAACAGGCGCTCTGCTACAAATGCTTCGAATTTCCTCATCGCGGGAAAACAGCTCACCGCCTCACCATCAACGAAGAACAACGCTCAACCGCTGCAAGCATGGGACTCGAAGAACCGCCCATTCCCTTGGACGAATAATCTTTTTGACGAATCGTTTCATTTATACCCACTTTTTAGGAGGATTTCATGGGTGCAAGCAAAACTAAAATCATGAACCTGCTCGAAATGCGTTTTGACTATCAATCCGCACGCAACGTCATCTCAAACTGGTACAGAGCTGCCCACATCAAAAATGATCCTGACATGCTCGACGACGTTCAGCTCGGCAGTCTCCTCGATTACCTCAAAACCAACGCAGCCGACGCCACTCGCGTTCACGATGCCATCGAAAGACTCATCCTCACCGAAGACAAACCCGCTGAACAGCCTCCTGTCGTCGAGGAACATGTCGAAGAAGCGCCTGTCGTTGAAGAAGCGCCTGTCGTTGAAGAAATGCCTGCTGAAGAAGAACTGGCTGGCGAAGACCATGCCGATGAAGCACAGGAAGCCTCAGGTGATGCCGATCGCGCCGAAGAACATCCTTCTGACAACGGCAGAAAAAAGAAAAAAGGTAAGAAATAAACAAGGCCTCGATTTTCTGTTTCCCCGGGCTTTCCGGGGTTTTTTTTATCATAGGGCTTCGAATATAATTCCCGGACGGGGGGCGTCTGATTTTGTTTTGTACAGACATTCCGTCGAGCGTCTCTGACAACCAGCTACTAATTACTAACAACCAAAATCATGATTCTGGCCATTATTCAAACCCTGCCCAATCATCCCAGACATGTCGTGCGCACGGATTCTTTTGCAAAATTCCAGAACATCTGCGGCATGCTCGAACAAACCAACTACCTCGCTGCACACGCTGCATGTCATGCGACGATGAACGGCATATCACGTACACTCGCCAAAGATGCAGACATTTCGGACAAAGCATCCATTGAACAGTCCATCGACGCACTCTTCGATGTCGGCCCGTTTAACGCCCTCGTCCTTCCCGGGCTCACGGATTTTGAGATCCAGAAAGCAGCCTGCGAATGCTGCCAGAATCACATGTCTGACTTTGAATTCCGCCTTTTCCTCGATCCGCCAAAATCGTGTGCTGTAGCCGATATCATTGCGCATCAAAAGGTGCTGCCAAGATTTGCAAGTTACTGCTGGCCCTGGATTTCGACGATTACCCCCGGACGCCGAAGCGCCGATGTTCTCCCCCCTTCGTGCCTCGTTGCACCACTGGCACTCGGAACAGCCACATGGCTCAAAGGCGTGCACGATATGGAGCAGATAGCCGGAGATGATGCCTGCGAACTGAGCGAGTGCGACGTCGAAATCATGACCATCAAAACGATCAACCGCCGTCCGGTCATCGGGCGCTTTGCGCCTTTAAAACCCGTCTCACAGCCGCGTCCCATGCAGGCTTTTGTCGATGTGCCCGGTATCTTTGCCGATCCCCAAGACGATACAGAACCCGATGAGGGCGACAAATCTTCGATAGAAAGCGCCATTCAGGAAGAGCTGCACGATAAATGCAATGCCCTGATTAAGCAGTATCCCCAAAATGACGCCAGTTTATGGGGAGCACTTCAGAGGACTGCAATTTCGATTTTAAGCGGCTATCAAAGCCGGGGCCTGATTAAAGCCTATCACGTGCGGTGCGACGCTGAAACAGCCTCCTGGGGAACCGCCGAAGCCCCTGTCGTCGAGGTGCTCATCGAATACCCCAAACGCGTCCGCGAAATTCGGTTTGTTGTCAAGTAGGAATGCGCAATACGCAATACCCGAGTAATTACGAATTGCGAATTGCCAACTGCACCAGGCAAATCCTGCATTTTCCATACTTCCGGTCTTTCAGAATCTCGAAGCCCTCAGGAATTTCGGATGGAATACCGGCATCCATCTCAATCGAAACAATTGCCCCCGGTTTGAGCAGTTCAGTCCGAACCAATGCCTCCAATGTCCCGGGCAGCAAACCCTCAGCATAAGGCGGATCACACAAAACGAGATCGTATTTGCGTCCATTGAGCCGATACCAGTCTTTCGGCGTCTGTCCCAGCAAAGCAGTCACTTCATTTTGGGCGCGCAGCGTTTCAATGTTCTTTTTAAGTACAGTAAAATGCTGTCTGTTTTGCTCGACAAAATCGACATGGGATGCGCCTCTGCTCCAGGCCTCCAAACCAAGCATTCCGGCCCCCGCAAAGGGATCGAGCACATCGCAGCCCTCAAACGTCCCCAACTCACTGAAGAGCATCGAAAAAAGAGCTTCCCGCACACGGTTGAGCGTCGGTCGAACCCCAAGTCCTTCGGGTACGATGAGTTTTGCACCACGGCGTTTGCCGGAAATGATAGCAGGCATAATTCCTCTATGAGTTTTAAATCGTCAGGTTTTGTTGGTTGTTATTCTTTATGTATGGAAGACGATTACGCAAGTTGAAAAAAAATCGTACATCAAAGTGAAACAAAATCAACCCTGATGGCATCATGAGAATGAAGGAATGGTCCTTCCTGTCACATGAGGTGCATATATGTATTCATCCGGATTTGTCTGAATGCCGAAGCCCAACATAATATACAGACAACCGAGGGCCGGTTTGCAGCGTCGTCCTATTCCCGGACGCGGGGGACGAAAGCTGAAGTGCTGTATATGCCAGGCACACCAAAACGCTATTTTTTACGACATTTCCCGTCGGAAAGGGCTAAGTGTGCAAACTCGCTGTAATCAGGGTTAGGACGGCGTGTCGGCGGGCGGGAATGGGAGCGTGAGGTAACCCTTAATGTTACCTCAAATATTACCCAAAACCACACTATACCACATGTAGGTATATGTTTCTGGGACCGCATCGTTCCCAATCCACCAACTCTACATCGGCACTAAAGCATTCCGCATTCACGCTCCCCCATTCCCCTGACTCAAAGCTCAAAACTCAAAGCTCAAAACTAAGAATTCTGATTATTGAGCGGAGAATATCGCCTTCGGCTCGTCTTGGCCGGAATGGGCCGGCTTTCGGAATTATTGAGAGATTCCTCGAGATTTGCCTGGCGTGCCTTAACTTTTCGGGGGGCTCTGGAGCCCGGGGAAGGCGCGTGCCGTTCACCCGGATTTGGCACAGCCGGCGCACCCGAAGCAGGAACTGACGCCGCAGCAGCCGGCGCACTCGAAGCTGATGCTGCGTTTTCCGTTCGGACCCGGCGAACCTTGATTGCATCTTTCCCCCTATTCCCAGTTTTGGCAGGTGCAGCGGTTGCCTGTGTTACATCGGATTTTGCAACAGCAGCAACCTGCGGCCTGGGCCTTGGTACAGCTTTTTTGCGGCGCGTATGGGATGGTTTTGACAGTTTTTCACGGACAGTGCCGGCATTCGGTTCAGCTGCAGCATTTCCGCCCTGTTTGGGAAGAGCTGCATCGCTGCGATGCTGCGGCACAGTACGTGTCACAGTTTTGGTATGACCATCCATTTCGACGGCGGTTGCTTTGGAATGATTGAGATAAAACTTAATCGGTTCGAGTGGGAATTCGTATTCACCAGCATCGGTTTTAGCCAGAATTTCATCGGTTACAGGCACAAAATCATGCGGCGTCAGCCGCTGGACTTCGCCATTTTCGTAAGTCACGACGACTTCTTCCCGAAGCATATCGATGTCAGTCACGCGTCCGATGCCCCAGCGAGAAAAGATCCGGCGTCCCTTCTTGGGCAGCGACCGGCGCTCTTTCATATAATCGCAATACTCATAGCTCATGCAGCAGTACAGACGACCACACACGCCGCTGATGCGCTTGGGATTCGTTGCCAACCCCTGGGCCCGCAGCTGTTTGACGGCAATGGGATCAAACTGTCCAAGAAAACGCCCGCAGCACAATAACTGACCACAGGCACCCAATCCACAGATGATTCCTGTCCCATTGCGCAATCCCAGCTGGTACATCTCGACTCTCAGCTTGAGCTGCCCGGCCAGAAATGCCACCATATCGCGAAAATCGACGCGCACATCGGAAGCAAAATTGATCGTGATATTCTTGTGGTCGTGGCTCAAATCCGCCGAAAGGACCTTCATCTGCAGATTCTGCTCGATGGCGTAGTTCGATGCCAGTTCCTGGGCATATTTCTCAATATCGGCGTTTTCTGCATCAATGCGCTTGTCTTCTTCGGAGGCAACGCGAATGACAAAAGGCAGAGAATTGATTTCAGCGACACGGCGATAGCGATAACCGACCGTCGTTGCAAGCAGAATATTTCTGTGAACGCGAATCAGTACCGGCGTATTCGGCTCCAGCCGAAGTGCATTCGTATTGACCTCGACCAGTCGCAGAGTCCTCGAAAGACGCACCTGAATGACTTCATACAAATGCGCCACCCCATCAAAAGGCTGACGAACAGTGCGGCCATCCGGATGCTTTGCTGTCTCTTCGGACTGCGGCTTTCGCATTCTCGGAACGCGTTCTGAGGGTACGCGCTGGGTCAGCTCTGCCGGTGTATGCATCTTTCGCCGCGGTGTAGGAGCTTTCGTTCTGCTGTCGTCATTGCTGCGGCGAGGCCGTCTTTCGATGTTGTTTCGACCGGAAAATTGTCTCTCGGCATGCGGCCCCTTCTGTGGGGCGTTCTGCGGGGAGTTCTCGGAAATGCCCGGTTCCTTCCCGGGTTCTGTCGTATCTTGCATATTGGAATGAAATTACAGGCAAAGCAGCGCGGCACCAAGCGTGCCGGCATCATCATGAAGTGTAGGTTTAATAAACTGCAGATTTGCGGTCGATGCCCTCGGGGCATAATCCATAATGTTCCCGACGACGAGCGAAAGAAGTTCCGGACATCCTTCGAGTACACCACCGCCCAAAAGCAGACCGTGGGGATTTATCACGGCAATGGCATTGGCAATGAGCATTCCAATAGCCATAGCTGTTTCTTCCCAAAAAGCTTTCGCATAGGGCAGGCCATTTCGCCAGGCACGTTCTATACATCGCGCCGTTGGGTGTTCATCATCAGAGAGACCAAGCTCCTGACGAGAGATCACACCATTCTGGATATCGTGCAAAATGCGATACTCTATAGCTTTTCCGCCGGCAAAAGCTTCTACGCATCCAGACTGACCGCATCCACAGGGATAGTCTTTGTAGCGCGGAAATTTGCAGTGACCGATTTCTCCGCTCACATTATCAGCCCCAAGCATGAGCTTACCATCCAGAATAAGGCCGCCCCCGATTCCCGTCCCTACATAGACTGCAAGGAGACTTGGAATGGTCCGGGCTGCCCCGAAATGATATTCCCCCCAGGCGATCGCATTCAAATCGTTGGCTATGCGAATCCTGACATCCGGTGCCAAATCTGCAATGGATTCGCGGATGACATCGTAAAAATTGACTCCATGCCAGTTCAGATTGGGGGCATTCAGAATCGTATGTTCGTCGATGGCTATCTGTCCGGCAATGGCCACGCCGATACCGGACAGTTCATTGGCATTGATCTGAAAATCCTGGGGAAGCTTCGAAACAACATGGCGAATCACGAGTGCAACATCGCGCGGCGTCTGTGATCCGCGAATGGAGTGCTTCTGGGATGCCAGAATTTTGAACTGTCCTTCCGTGTTTCGAATCAGAGCACAGCGAGCATTCGTCCCGCCAATATCAAAACCAAGGTAATATGTGTCCATAATCTTCGTCTGAATCCAAAAGAAACGGGCAGTGCGTATGGCGTCCGCAGGCGCCATAGCACTGCCGTGCGGGCGTATTGAGGCCAAAGGCCGAAAAGCACGCGCCCCGGCAAAATGACTAAATATTCGGAATTTTGTTCAGGTACATCTCCTTGACATTGGGATTGATTGAAGAACCCCACAGCACCTGGACAGCACGCATAAAGACGCCAAACGAGACATTGCCGTCCGGCGAAACGATAACCCTTTCTGACTGGGAAGCACGCATGCGTGCCAGGCCGCCTGAAATATTCTGTACATGAACTTTGCCGCCGATAATATTATCGCGAAGCTCCATCTTGCCCTCACCTTCGGGTGTGAGCATGAGAGGATCTGTTCCTTCGATGCGTTTCAATGTCAGCTCGAACGTCGTAATTTTGAGTTCGGTCTTAATATTGCTGCACTCCCCAAAAGGCACGAGACCGTAATCCGGCCAATGACATGGCTTAATGGGAATGGTCGTAATGCCCGTCTGTGTCGTTCCGCCAATATATATTTTGCGCGAGGATGCACCGAAGGAATACATGGTGCGATACACTGCGGACATTGGAATCATCTCATCAAACAAAAAGATGATGGGCTCAGACATCCGATTGACATCTTTCTGAACGACATTGAGAATCTTATTGACCGGCGGAGACATGCCGGATTTGACCTCTTCGAACGTGGCTATTTTCCTTTCGTTGTAGACGACGCCAATCTGAGGCGACACCGCGACGATCGAACCTTCACGAATGTTGTCTCCATCGACCGCGACAAATGCAGAGGAAAGTGATTTTGAAGCGTTGACGATATCGTCAAAGGAACGGACGTATTCCGGTGTATCATCCGTAATCAGATCACCATCCTTTGTGAATTCCTTGACGCTTTCTGCGGGCCGGTTGATAAGCCACGCACCGATACTGAACCCGATGATGGACACCAGAACGACGCTCCCGGCAATAATGAGGTAGCGCAGAGGAATGGATTTGAAGAATTCGACGAAAGGATTGATGCGATCGCCATAGAGTTTCTGAATGGCATCGATATCGATCTGCCGCGTCGTACCTTCACTTGCTTCGGGAGTCATGGGCTTGCCGATCACGATGCTGTTGACAGCCTTCGAGGCATTTGCACCGGTCTTCAGCGTAGTTGCTTTCTCTTTTGCTGAATCGCCCCAGGCATCCCAGTCATCATCATCTTCGCTTATCTTTTTGGGAATAGCGGGTGGAGGCGGTGGCGGTCCGGGTCTGACACTTGCCTGACCATTCCAGTTCTGCTGATATGCAGCATTCCCTGGAATTGCGCCCAAACCAGCCTGCGTTTCCTGTGGTTTGTCCGCCATCTGACTCCAGACATCAGGCGTCCCCCACTGATTGCCGGCAATCGGCTGACCCCATTGAGCATCCATCGGTGGCTGCTGACCCCATTGGGCCTGAGGCTGACCCCACTGGGCCCCTATCGGTGGCTGCTGACCCCACTGGGCATCCATCGGTGGCTGCTGACCCCATTGGGCCTGAGGCTGACCCCACTGGGCATCCATCGGTGGCTGCTGCCCCCACTGGGCCTGAGGCTGACCCCACTGGGCATCCATCGGTGGCTGCTGCCCCCACTGGGCCTGAGACTGATCCCATTGCATAGCGCTGCCCCCTCCCAGAGCCGGCTGCAGAGGTACACGACATTGATCGCACATTGCACCGCCCTGCCGCGCATATACCTGATCATCTATAATAAATTCTTTTTGACACTGCCTGCACGTAAGAAGCATGATGGATTGCCCGCTAAGCTAAACACAAACAACACACATGATCTCTACCATATTACATGACCAACCGGAATGGATGTTTTTTAGTTTCGTGAAAAAATAGGCAAATGATAACGTTCCTTCGGGACGTATCCAGTGACATGCCTCGAAACATCCATGCTCTCCCCTGGACTATGTTCCAATCCGCCTGCAGAATACTGACAGTTACCCCCACCGGGCGTGTCCGGTTTTATTTTGTACAGTCATGTCAAACCTTTGACTGCAAGCAACCACCCCATATTCACGACTCCAAACCAGACACAGCATAAAAAAAATACACTTCAATGCGCATGAAAATTGATTTTTTGGCCGTCTGTCGTTAAAAGGGCTTCTTCGTATGTGGGGAAAATGTGTTGCCCCCAATACTGGCAGAAATACAGAGATTGTGCTATGGAAAGGAGCGATTGAATTTCATTCAGATTTTGGAAATTCATTTTTTGGCTTTAACACGACTATTTTTTAAATAAATCTGGTCCAATTTTGGGCGGTTCAAGGAGATTACGCATGGTGTTTAGTAACGTAAAAAAACTGGCAATTCTGGCAGCAATGACGGGTTTTTTGGCTGCGAGCGAAGCCATGGCAGCAGATGTCACGGACGTTTTGGATGCTGCCGATGAGGTTTATTTGGGAGACGAAAAAGTCAGCGATCCGTTTGACATTTCCCTCACCCCAAAGTTCGTTCAGCGTCTGGAATCTGCAAAGCTCAAGAGAGAATACAATCAGGCCGGTTCCATTCGACTTCTCAACGAACTCGAATACAAACGCACCATTAACGAATTCGATATTGACCTCGAAATTGGTATGTTCCATGACCTGTCATTCCGCATGCACATGCCAATCATCATTTCGGATCAGCAGACCTACAAATTCGACACGTCGAGTGATGACCCCCAGTATCACATTTCCTCCGAGGGAACGACATATAATGATATGCTCGTCGGTATCTCGACACTCGCTCCGGCTGACAGCCGCATCAACGGCTCCGATCGCAAATATCAGTTCTTCCAGCTGAAGGATGGAGAGACCCTCAAAGGCAAAAAGAGAACAGGTTTCGGTGACATGAGCTTTGGTATCGCATGGAGCCCCTACAATACAGAGCGTCATTTCATTCCGGAACGTCCCTGGAAAGACAATACTGGCCGCTCCACCATCACACTGGCATTCGATTATTTTGCACCCACCGGAAAAGGAATGGGAATCGACAATGATGCCGTTGGTAAAGGTGCCCACGAACTCCTCTTTACAGTCGCTGCATCCCACAGATTCTCGTTCATTGACCCGTACATCCGATTGCAGTACGGCCTCCCCATTGGTCTGGAGGATTCTTACAAAGACTATGGTTCCAACCAGAAACGTAAGGATCCGGGCATGTGGGGGCGCATCGATCTCGGTATCGAATTCATTCCCTACGAAAGCATCGAAGTCAAGTTCCAGAGATTCGTCAAGATCGATCTCCGCACCTACTTCAAATATACAGCCGAAGGCCGTGCATACAGCGAGATCTCCGATGCTCTCGGCACGAGCGATTGCTACAATATGTCCACGGATGATCTGAAAAACAATGCCAAATGTGCATGGGTCGCCGAAAAATGGTCCAATGCAGGCTCAAGCAATATCAAGGCTATGGCCGACGGAACTTACAGCGGTCCTCTCGCCGAAGACGGTCTGTTCGATTATGAAGGTTTTGCCACCATCGGCGGCGGCCTCAACCTGACCGTTCAGCCCATTCAGTACATCCAGGTTCTGGCTGGTTTCAACATTGACTACGCACAGAATCACTTCGTCACATTCACCAAAATCGGTAAAGACCGCGTCACACTTAATAACGATGGTTCCATTTCGGAAGGCAAGGATGGCGTCGTCACCGACAACCTCTATGAAGAACGCAATCCGACCTTCAGCGGTGCGCTCGATCGCGTCGGCCAGCGCATTAAACGCACGGAATCCCTCAATATCGAGTGGTTCGTCGGACTCAAACTTATGTACTAAAAACAGAAAGTGCCAGAAGGTACTTTTGCATGTTATAAAAAAAGCGCCGGTTGGCGCTTTTTTTATAAATTTTCTCTGACTTTTTCAGCTCATTTGAATGCATTATGAACCTAAAATTTACTCAAATACTGGCACTTTCCCTGCTCCTCGCCGCTGCCGCATCACCGGCCATAGCCCAGACGCCTGATGAGTCACAGGCACCACAAAAAGATACAGCTCAGCCCGCACAGGAATCGCCGGAGGCCCCCAAAGATCCTCTCGTTCAGGCTTATCAGGACGGACTCTGGACGCGTGCCATTGACCTCGCAAAAGAACGGCTGCAAACCGAACCCGAAAACATTGTTGTACTCAATATTCTCGGTGTTTCGCTCGCTCAGAGCAAAAAATTCGACGAAGCTGAAACCGTCTTCGAAAAGCTACTCACACTCACTCCGGATGACGGACAGCTTTATTCCAATCTCTGCTTCGTTCGGATAAACCTCAAACACCAGCAGAAGATGGACACTTGTCTGGAAGCAACCCGACGATTGCCGGACAATGACGAACTTCATTACATGGTCGGAGGAGAACTCGAAAACGCACAGCGCCTCGATGAAGCACGTGCCCAATATGAAGCCGCCTATAAACTCAATCCCAAGAGCGCCAAATATCTGACCGCCATCACATCCATAGATTTCGATCGCGGCGATTATCAAAAAGCATTTGAACTGACCGATCAGGCCATCAAGAACGGAAATGGCAGTGCCATTCTGTATATCAACGATACCATCGCCGCAAGCCGCATTGGAAATTACGACAGAGCCCTTGAACTCGTAAACGAAGGATACGAAAAATACAAAGATCCGCTCCTGCTCATCGAAAAAGGCAATATCCTGAATAAACTGAGAAAATTCGATGAAGCAGAACCCCTCTGGATACAGCTCGAAAAAGATATACCGAAGAATGGCCTCGGACGTCCCAGAATTGAATTCGGGTATTCACAGCTTCTGCTCGCAAAATCCTGCACGACCGAAAGCTACAGGACATGTTCGACAGATGCACCGGATGAATGCTGCAAACGCGAACAGCTCGCGCTCACTTTTGCAGAAGCCGCAAGTGCACAGCCTTCCCTCAGGAAAGAAGCCAACGAACTGGCCGTTAATCTCGGATTAGCCCAGGTCCTCAACAATCAGTTCGAAAAGGCAGAGGCCACGCTGACCAATGCTTCCCTGACACATATCCCACCTGATAATCCCGATGCCATCGCTGCTCTCGCCGTCACGCTGTACCAGTTCAGCGATTCCAGCGATCGGGCCATGGGACGACAGCATTACCTTAAAGCAGTCGAAGGTTCGCCGGATTACAACGATATTGATCGCATACGACAAACGCGCATCTGGCCGCCAAGACTCCTCGATACCCTCCAGTCTGTTCAGGATGACATTAAAGCCATCGAAACCAAAAAGAATCGAAAATCTGCATGCAGCTGTGATATCGCCGTACAACCCGATCACTCAGCGCCCATCGCTGCAATCCTCGGTTTCATGATGACCTTGTTCAGTCTGCTCATTCTCCGCCGAAAATCTGCATGAAAAAGCTCCTGATATTTGACGCATCGAATTACATGTTCCGCGCATTCTTTGCGTCGCCCCCCATGAACAACAGCGCCGGATTTCCAACCAATGCCCTGCATTTCTACACGTCCATGATACTGTCGGTCATCCGGCGCATCTCACCGGATGCCATTGCACTCGCACACGAACAGCGAGGAACAAAATTCCGTTCGGAATTGTACCCGGAATACAAGGCCCAGAGAGAGGCACCGCCGGAAGCACTGCAGCTCCAGTTTCCATGGTTCAGAAAAATTACGGATGCATTGGGCATTCGCGCCTATGAAGCATGCGGTTTTGAAGCAGACGACGTCATTGCAACACTGACGCGCCAGGCACGCCAAAATGACTGGCATGTCATCATCGCAAGCAGTGACAAGGATCTCATGCAGCTCGTCGAGCGCGTCGATGATGTCGATACCGTCGTCATGCTTGATGCCATGGCCAAAGCCGGCTCAAAAAATTACCACGCAGTAACCATCGACAACGTCCTGGAACGTTTTCAGGTCGCCCCCGATCGCGTCGCCGATGTACTCGCACTCGCAGGTGATACCGTCGACAACATCCCCGGATGCAAGGGAATCGGTGAAAAAACTGCAGGAAAGCTCATCGCCGAATACGGTTGCCTCGAAAACCTCATTCAAAACCTCGATCAAATCAAAAAACCGGCACAGCATGCGAATCTCGTCGCATTCGCTCCGAGTGCTGAACTCTCAAAAAAACTGACCACGCTCGTCTACAATGTTCCCGTCAGTCTGCAGTTCGACGGTATGAATCCCGATCCTCAAAAGGTGACCGAAATCTTCTCTGCCCTCGAACTTCATCGCCTGCTCACCGAAGTTCTGGGCCCCGATGCGCGCCCGAATCCTGCTGTTCCGCGAATACAGGTGCCGCGTGAACCGGCCGCAGCATCCGATGATTCCGCAGGTGACTGTCAGGCGGATGAGAAAAATCCCGTCCAGGGTTCGCTGCCATTCGGAAATCAAGCCGCACCGGCCGAACCGGTCATTCCCGTCGCAGCATCCCCATCCCCCGTCGGTCCGGTAGAACAGGTCAGACCGCTCATTTCCACGGATGTCTGCCAGAATGCCGAAGAGCTCAAATCCTTCCTCCATTCGAACCGCGAAAAGCGCCTGGCACTTGCCCCGCTCTGGCTCAACTCCGCCATCGCAGACAGACAGCTGCTCGGTATCGCACTGGCTTCAGATACATCGGCCATCTACGTTCCCATCCGGCATCAGAGGACGCTGTTCGGCGACGCCCCCGGAATCCGCGAATATTCAGATATCATCCTGGATTGCCTTCTGGATCCCTGCTGTCCCAAAGCCGTCTATGGCCTCAAACCCCTGATGCAGTATATCTTTGCCAACGGAAAAGACTGCCCGGTGGATGCCTTCTTCGACACCGAAATCGCCGCCTATCTTGCGCACCCCGACAGAACCGCGCTCACGCTTGCCACATGCACGGCGGAATATCTTGGTCATCCGCTGACGATTTCTCCCGACAACTGGCTCGGAACCGGAAAAAAAGCCGTCCTGCCATCCTCATTTTCTGCCGCCGAAGCCGCATCCATTGCGGGTACCTGGGCTCAGCTCATTCTGCAGCTGGCCGAAAAACTCCCCGGCGAGCTCCGTGCACACAAGCTCGAAGCACCCTACCGCGAACTCGATCTGCCGCTGGCACGAATCCTCGCACGCATGGAATTCTACGGCATTGAACTCGATCTGCCCTCGATCCGCGATCTGAGCAAATCCTTCGATGCAGAAATCGCTCGCCTCGACGCAGAAATCCACACCTACAGCGACGCTCCGTTCAACATCAACAGTCCCAAAGACCTCTCAAAATTCCTCTTCGAGGACCTCAAACTCGTTCCTGCCACAAAGAAAAACCGCACCCACGGTCTTTCCACCGACCAGGAAACGCTCGAATCCCTCGATCACCCCGTCGCCGGACTCATCCTCGAATACCGAACCATCGGAAAACTCCGTTCGACCTACTGCAGCGCGCTTGCGGAACTCGCCGATCCCCATACCCACCGCATTCACGGACAGTTCAATGCCTGCGTTACGGCAACGACGCGCCTCTCCAGCTCGGACCCCAACCTGCAGAACATCCCCGGACGCACCGAACTCGGACGGCAAATCAAACGAACTTTCGTCGCCCACGAAGGCTATACCTTCATCAGCGCCGATTACAGCCAGATCGAGCTGCGCCTCATGGCCGCATTCTCAAAGGAACCCACGCTCTGTCAGGCTTACATGAACGGCGAAGATGTTCATGCCCGCACAGCTGCATCCCTGTTCGAAATCCCCATCGAAAACGTCACAAAGGATCAGCGCAGACTCGCAAAAACCATCAACTTCGGACTCCTCTATGGCATGGGTGTTCAAAAACTCGCCCGCGAAACCGGCTATTCCCGTTCCGAAGCCAAGGTTTTCCTCGAAAAATTCCACGCTCAGTTCCCGACGCTCTCGAATTTCTTCACGAACCAGGTTCAGCAGGCACGCCAAAATGGCGAAATCCGCACCCTGATGGGACATCGACGCCCCATGAGCGAACTCTACAGCGCACGTCCCATGATTAAAGCCTTCGGCGAACGCGTCGCGCTCAATGCACCGATTCAGGGGTCCGCCTCCGATATCGTCAAACGCGCCATGATCGATCTCGACAAAGCCTTGTCTGATGCCGGTTTGCACGCACGCCTGCTCATCCAGGTGCACGACGAACTCCTGCTCGAATGCCCGGACGATGAAGTCGAAACGGCATCACGGCTGCTCATTTCTTCGATGGAAAACGCCGCCGCCATTGGGGTTCCGCTCAAAGTCGAGCTCAAAATCGGAAAGAATTGGGCCGACATGAATTCGCCTTTTTCGTAAGCGCGTGCTATGCGGCCACAGCCGCATACGCACTGCGCAGCGATGCTATCGGCCTGACGGCCGATACACATCGCTACTTTTTTGGGAAATACACAACCCAAATCCTGCATTATAATCAGAGTCAAACGAAGCATGCGAACGCAGCGTTCGATTTAACAAAATATTAAACCAGCTAAAGGAATTAAAAGATGTCGTATCGTACTGAACACGATCTTCTCGGTGAATTTCAGGTCCCCTCGGATGCCCTCTATGGCGTTCATACCGCAAGGAGTCTGGCCAACTTCCCCCTGACCGGACGTCACGTTCATCCCTCGTGGATCCACGCCATGGGCGACGTCAAGCACGCCTGCGCGCGCACTTCGCGCAAACTCGGTGCATGGAAGGATGATGCCGCAAAAGCAGACGCCATCGAAGCCGCCTGCGTCGAAATGGCCGAAGGAAAACTCGACAGTGCCGTCGTCGTCGATCCCCTCCAGGGCGGCGCAGGTACGTCCCTCAACATGAATGCCAACGAAGTCATTGCCAACAGAGCCCTCGAAATCCTGGGACTCGCAAAAGGCACCTATTCGCGCATTTCCCCGCTTGACGACATCAACCACCAGCAATCCACCAACGATGTCTGTCCGACCGCCTTCAAACTCGCCCTGATTCGTCAGATCGACGCATTCCTGCCCCATCTTAAAACCCTCGAACTCACGCTGCGGCAAAAAGCCGAACAGCTTTCGAACGTCGTCAAAGTCGGCCGCACCCAGTATCAGGATGCCGTCCTGACGACACTCGGCTTCGAATTCAAAGCCTACGCCGAAGCCTTTGCACGCGACTTCGTACGCCTCGTACAGGCCAGAAAATCGATGCTCAAAGTCAATCTGGGCGGCACCGCCATCGGAACATGCGTCAGTGCTTCGCACGAATACGTCGAAAACGTCGTCCCGATGCTCGCCGAAATCACGGGCATTGAACTGAGTCAGAATGAAGATCTCATCGACGGCACGCAAAATCTCGACGGTTCTGCGTACGTCAGCGGCATTCTCAAAACTTTGGCAGTCTCGCTGCTCAAGATGTCGACAGACCTCAGATTCATGTCTTCCGGTCCGCAGGCCGGCATCAGCGAAATTGCCCTTCCCCCGCGCCAGGCCGGCAGCTCCATCATGCCGGGCAAGGTCAATCCCGTCATTCCCGAAGCCGTCACACAGGTTTGCTTTACCATCATCGGCCACGATACGGCGATTACTTACGCCACCAGCCAGGGCAACCTGGAACTCAATGCATTCCTGCCGCTCATCGCAGACTGCCTGCTCAATGATCTCGAACTGCTCGGCCATACATGCCAGATGTTCGTCAAAAACTGCATCCAGGATATCGTCGCCAACGAGGATAAATGCCGGGCAGGCGTCGCTTCTTCGACCGCACTGATCACGGCCATGGTCGCGCGCATCGGCTATGATCGCGCCTGCCAGATCGGCATCGACGCTGTCAAGGAAGGCAAATCCATCCGCGATAAACTGCTCGAACTCAAGCTTCTGACCGAATCCGAAATCGACGCTCTGACCAATGCAGATGTCGTTCGTTCCACAATGGCCGACAAGGATCGCCATCATTAAACAGGTTTTGCCCCCAATTGAGGTCGTCCCAACCATAAAAACGATGCGCACCATAGGTGCGCACACCACCAGCACGCTGTAGGCGTGCCAGAACACAGCCCGGGGTGAGCGGAGAGTAACCCCGGGGAAGAGGGGCGACCCAACGCGATCGCCCGAAGCAAGTAGAGACGTTTCGTGAAACGTCTCCCTAAGGTATTTGCATTACGCATTAAGCATTGCGCATTAAGCATTACTATGGCTGAACAGCCACACACTATTAATATTTATTCAACAAAATCATAGCATTATAATTTCATCTATTACAGCGCATTTCACTATCCATTTTGGCATAAAAATATTTTACCAATAAATTCATAATCTTAAGTATTTAAGCCGAAATGCACCTTGATCGCACATATCACATTTGATATCCAATTAATAGATTATGCCGATAATCCGGCTACTACATTATTGGAGAATATGCGATGAAACGTTTGAATTATCCGGGCAATGGGAATACGATTAAGAAAGAAAGTCTCGTAGAATACCGCACACGGGGTGCTCCGGTTTTGGCGGATTATATGCCAAACAAATCTGTGTCAAATCCATTGTTCAGACCCGCCGATGAACTGGCGTTTGGGGATTTAACCCGCAAGGTAAAGGAGAGCACGGAAGCGATGCTCGAAGCTGCCACCGGACTGAAATTGCCGCCAATCCATATCATCGTCGATCCGAGTCTCAAATCGCAGGGCATCCTTGCTCAAGCCGTGGATGGCAGAGAGATACGAATTGCACAGCCATCTTATGCCAGCAATTCGCGCCTGATGCTGCATGAGTCCGTTCATATCCTGCAGCAGAATAAAGCGAAAACACACGACGATGCCCAGAGCGAAAATACCGCATTGAACCACCATGCCGCATATTGGAACCACCGACACGAGGCAGAAGCCCCCAAAAGCCCGAGCAAAAGTCATTACATACATCCCGGCATCATCTCTCCCGATATTGCCAAATCCATTAAAGGCTCTGAAGCATACAGATTTTCCCGATACACGCTGACAAGGGCTGAGGCCGAGATGGAGGCGGACGACGCAGCACAGCGGATCATGCGCGGTGAAAGAGTAGATGTTCATCCGACGGACATCTGGCGTTTGAATCAGGATGTGCCAAACAATGAAAATGCAGAATTATCCAGTCAGGCAAAACAAGAAAACAACTTGGCTGAGCCAGTCACCATGGATACTTCTTATGACGATGAACCTGTATTGGGCACGGGAAGATGCGTCGTCTTTTATGTTGAAATGAGTGAACCGTTCAACTTTGGCAAGGATAATAAAACTTTCAGACGTGTGGCGGAACGATTTGTCAGGAACAGGCCGGACAGATGTTATGGTTTGGATGCATCCGGGAATGTCAATGTCAATCAGCCATCAAAATTCAAGACGGGAAAAAATATCATTGACGGATTAAAAAAGATTGCAGGCCAGGAAGGCAAAGTAGCAGAAGTCTACATCATTTCACACGGTTATCCTAAAGGGATAATTGATGGTGATATGAGTTCAAAGGGATTACTGCAAGCATGCGACAAATCAGCGAAAGATACATCCAGTTGCAGAAGTGTGGAGGATATCAAAGCGATTGCCCCAGACGTCTTCACAAAAAATGTTAAGCTCGTACTTCACGCATGTAATGTTTCCAAAGACGAAAATTTTGCTGGTTCATTGTACGAGAATATCCAGGATGCATTGAAATCGGAAAATACAGCAGTCTATGGTCACGACGATAATACAATGGCTGGTTACAATTGCAGTTGGGTTCAACATGATTATGAACAACCAGACGGCAAGAAACAAGAAATTAAAATTCCCGGCCCGGACGGAAAAATGATTTGGACCCCAAACCCAGAGTTTCACATGCCAAGAGAATTACAGCTTGGCAACCACGAAACATGTGATAAAAAATCGGGTTATATTGGAGTACGTTAACGATGAATACCCTGCGTTGTCTCTATTCCTGTACTTTCTTTTGCATGTTCATGGGCTGTACAGCCAATGGTTCTCAGAACATGCATTACCCCATGCCTGATAACAACTCAGTAGTTATTCAGGAATCCCCCCTGGAAGACGACACTGAAACCAATTCACTGGTGCCTGTTTCCGAAAACCTGCAAGACGATGAATTAAACTCAAATGGGGAGCATACAGGCGACAACACGGATACTGGCGACAGTAACATTTGCAATCACCTCAATGAGGAAAGCATGGGAGATGAATATATTTCAAATCATTACTATTCCTGCAGTATCAAAAAACCATCTAAAGTCAGACTTATCTCAAAACACAAGTACAATCAGGCATCTCTGTACAGATCAAAAGTTATCAATAACCAGGTTTTTATGTCGTCCATGGAATACAACAATTGGTTCTCTTTGGATGACCTGACAGAAGAAACGAATGTGCTGAGAGGATACTGGGGAATCGCAGACGACAAATACATCTATTCTCACATTGGTGACTTTTGGATTTACGATCACCAAAACAACACATATATATGGAGAAAAAAATTCAAAGGATATTATCATGCGGAAACCGACCAAAGATATCTGTATATATCGTATGAACCGGATAATATAGATGGAACTTATTATCTGGACAAACGCGAGCTCGACGGCAAACTCGTATGGACCCAAAAATTGCCTGAATTACCATTGACGGATGAACTTCTTCACTTGTATCTCGTCTGGAGAAATCATATTATCATTGGTATGAGCGGCTTTTTTCTTGCATCCGTAAATGCACAAACTGGCGAACTCGAATGGAAACGCGACTACGATCAGGGACAGGATGAAAACTATCGTATTCATAATGTTAAACGTTTAAATCGAGCAATACATGCGGATCCTCAAAACCCACGCATTCTATTTGATTATTATGGTGTCACATGCGTCGACATGGATAACGGCGATGTTTTATGGACATTCGATCGGGAGGGACGTCGCTGGCTTAGGATACTCGCCGTCTATGATGGGATTGCCTATCTGAGCGATCAGGGAGGCACCCCTCTTATCCTTGCGCTTGACACACTGACCGGCAAAGAGCTTTGGCGTTATGCCGAAACAGGTTATTACGATTTTAGATCGCTTTTTGTGACAGAGGATTACGTCATCTTCGGTACCCCCGCATCATCTGTTCTTACGGCCCTCGAACGCAAAACCGGGGAGCTTGCGTGGAAACTGGATATTGGCCATGGTCTTATCGTCGGCGGGGCCGCCAACGATCTCATGTGCCACGATAACAAGCTCATTGTTGCCGCAGATTATATTTATGTGTTTGAGGTTTTGGAATAATTGCATTTTCACAGATGTTCGAAAATATAAACAAATCAACACAAGCAGACAGGATAAAATAGTATGATGAATCATAATCGTTTTTTGTATATCATAACAATTTGCGCTTGGCTCGCTGCTGGATGTTCACTGGATGAGCCGATTCCATTCACTGGTTCCCTCTGTGGCGATAAGACCGAAGAAGTAAAAGGTCTGCTTGGAGGAGAGAATCTGTCACATATTCTTGAGCTTGATCCCGGTCAGCGTGCAAAATATAAAAAGGAATACCGTTGTCCCCAGGGCTATGACTACTGTGTTCATCCGCAAAGCGGAGCCATTGAGGACAAGACGATCTTATTGTGCAGTATGTGCGACCAGGGGCAAATGCCCTGCAATACACTCAATGGAGGCATGAAATGCGTATCCGTCCTCAGCGACAGGCAGAATTGCGGAAAATGCGGCGAGGTCTGTGATGAATGTCGTGATGGCATTTGCGTGAATAATGAAGAGATTTGCGGCAATGACAGTATTTCGTGTCTTTACCCATCCAGCAGCGGAAGCCTGGAAAAACGCTGTGTCAATCCGCTGTCCAATGACAGCTGCGGTGCAACCTGCGAAAATCCAGGCGGTGAAAAATGTACTGCTGACAGGGAGTGCATCGACGGCACTTGCACATGCCGTCGCGGGACGATGGATTGCAGCGGACAGTGCCTCAATTTAGATGATGATGTCACCTGCGGAACATCGTGCGATGATGCAGTATCCTGCCTTGTCGATGAAGGGCAGCATTGCCTGAACGGTCAATGTGAATGCCCGGAGGAAAGCCACCTGATGTGTGACGGACACTGTGTAGATTCAAACAGCTCTGATTCATGCGGAAACTCCTGTGATACTCTGGTGAAATGCATTGAGTCGGAGGGACAGTTTTGTCAAGACGGTAAATGTACATGTCCCGATGGTCAGCTGCTATGTGATGGACACTGTGTAGATTCAAACAGCTCTGATTCATGTGGAAACTCCTGTGATACTCTGGTGAAATGCATTGAGTCGGAGGGACAGTTTTGTCAGGACGGTAAATGTACATGTCCCGATGGTCATCTGCTATGTGATGGCCACTGCGTGAGTTCGAACAAACCAGATTCGTGCGGAAAGTACTGCAGTACCCTGGTGAAATGTATTGAGTCCGAGGGGCAGTTTTGTCAAAACGGTGAGTGTACATGTCCCGATGGTCAGCTGATGTGCAGCAGACACTGTGTTGATCCAAATCTACCTGAATCATGTGGTACTGACTGCAAAAATCTCCAGGCCTGCTCCACCAAAGAATGGATGAGCTGCAACAACGGCCAATGCACATGTCCGGAAGGTTTACTGCTTCGGGAAGGTCATTGCATTGATCCCATGTGGAACAACAAATACTGTGGCGCGAATGATACTGACAATCCAAACGGCACAAGATGCGGCATTACACAGGATATTTTAGACGATAAGTGGTCAATCTGCATTCGGGGAGCATGTACATGTCTCACTGGCTCATATATGAAAAAAAACGGAGTCTGCATCAACACAAATACGGATAACAATTATTGTGGTTCAATACCCGACGAAAAAGGCGAACTGACGCCAAACAAATGCCCCGGCCATGCAGCATGCAAATCCGGGAATTGTGTTTGCGATATCGGTTATCATATTGCCGGTGACCAATGTGTACCCAATGAGAATCACCAATGTGGTGCAAGAGGGCATGCCAACAGCAATCAGCCATTTGACGATAATTATATGGGATATGGATGCCCTGACGGAACGGAATGCAAGGTGATTTCAGTTCCGGCGATATCGTCCATAGAACCATGGTATTCAATCAGTATTGATGCCTGCCAGTTGAAAACAGGCCATGAGATTACCTGGGACAAAAAATACAGTCTTTATAAAAATGGAGAGGTGATTGCTTATGCAAATCCCAACCGTGTAGAGAAATGCTGGGAATCCGATGAATACAATTATTGTGAATGCAAAAAGGAATATGGCGGAAATCTGTGTGAGACAGATCTGGATCCATGTGAACAGATTGGCCTGACCTGCGCATCAGAACTCGTATGCGCCAAGGTTGATGGAATGGAAAACCCACAATGTATTTGTCCGCATGGCATGACATTGGTTGACAACAATCAATATATATGCATCAAAGAAACATCTGGTTTTTGGGAAGATCCGAAATTATGTGGCACCCAAAGGGTAAAATGCAGCGAGAATGAAATCTGCAGTAACGGGAGTTGTGCGGAATGCGGAGTCAATCAAACGGCTTGTTTTGGACTATGTTTGGAAAAATATGATATCGCACTGCACCATACGGAAAAATTGACTGGTTTAAAGGAACGCACGCATATCGAACAATGCACAGACTCAACCATTGTCTGCACACCGGGATATGGATCATGCGATTTGTATCCGTGGAATTGTGAAACCGATTTAACGACGAAAGAAAACTGCGGTTCATGCGGCAATGCATGCGGCAGAAATACAACCTGCGATGACGGCAAATGCTGTCTGACAGCAGGTTACGACTATATGGAAGAAACCTTCGGCGAATATCAGAATGCACATTGCTGCTCAGGGCTGGAAACCAGGTTGTGTGAAAGATTTTCGCTATTTGAGGGAACCAACAGACGTGTTTATCATTGCAGACAGGAATGCCGAAACGACGAAACGGATGTAACCCCTTAAATGTTCTGACAGAATCAGGTACTGGATGCCCAACCAGGGGCGACCCAATGTGGTCGCCCGAAGCGAGCAAAACAAACCGCCCAGATGAATCCGAGGCAGCGAGCGTAGGGGCGACCCAATGCGATCGCCCAATGTGCTCTAAAACACCTGCGCCTCGAAGACCGAGAACTCAGCACCTTCGCGCCATGCCTGCGGGGCCAGTCCCGCTTTGCGCGAAAGCGCGGTCAGCATCTGTTCGACGTTCCAGCCCTGTTCCGGCGCGACCTGAGGCAGGAAAACTGCGGATCTCCCCAATTTCCGCATGACGACGCCGTGTTTTCCGATCACGATATGATCGGGCCCCGGAATCGGTTCCGGCTTCGTCAGAACGGAGATCTCAATGCTCAGGCCCGGCAATTCCCCGGGCTGAACCGGATCGAAGCGCGGATCGTTGAGTGCGACATCCTGCGCGCGTCCCCAGAGGCTTTCGGCCAATGTCGCCACCGGCAGAATATTGCCGATGCACCCGCGCAGGTTTCCGTTCGGTTCATTCAGGGTCACGAATACGCCATAGGATTCCCGGAACACATCGGAATCGCTCCCCAAATCAATATCAGCGGGAAGCGGCGAGGTTCTCTGGGCATCGACCGCTGCGCGCAGAGCGCGCCGGACGATATCGTGCGCAGTCTTTTGTGCTGCCGGTGAAACCGGTGTCTTCGATTTATCTGCATTCATGTTTCCGTCGTTCATATTCTCTCCCGAATTGGTATCTGTAATGGCCATAGCCACGTACGAAACGGACATATCGTCTTCGCCGGAACGGCGTCCCGACGTATCATAAGCGAGTTCCCGGGCCTGGTAATGACTGTGTTCGAAGGTAAAGGCAAGGATTCGCAGGGAGTTGATGCCGCAGGCGGCATGGGGTGTTTCGCGCGCGAATTTTTCAAAACTGCTGCCATCGAGCTTTTGAATGGCCTCAATCGTTCGCGCATCGTACTTCCGGATATTTTCCTGAACCGGCGCTCCGAACGGCACATAGCCGTAATTCTCGCCGTAGTGCAGAAAATCGCTCGAAATCAGCAGCAAATCATCCGGCCCCATTTCCTCGCGAAGTTTCGCCGCAATCGCCTGAACTTCGGAAGTGCTGAGTTCGCCGGCGATGATGGGGACGATGGCAGGCATGTGATCTGCGAAAATGACCTGCAAAAAGGGCAGCTGGATTTCGATGGCATGCTCGAGCTTATGGGCGCCGTCGTCGATACGAATCAAGCCGCCGGCCTGCCAGGCATCGACAGTCCTGCGATCGACCGGGATATTTCCGAGCGGCGTCTCAAATGCATCCGCACTCACGCTGACGGCCCCGCGAACGGGCACGCGATGATTGGGACAGAAGATAAAAACTCGCCGATATGTCGTTTTTCCGAGCGCACGATAGGCCTCTGCGGCCGTCGGCCCCGACCAGTAATGACCGGCATGCGGTACGACGATAGCCCGCACACCGGGAACAGCTTCTTGTTTGGCATCGCGCAGATAGCCATCAATGCTCGCGCGAAGTTCCTGTGGGTTGGCAGAATACCAGCGGCCTGCCAGTGCCGAAGGTCGAATTTTCATGGTCTTTCCTGTCGATGGATCAGAGGACTTTTCTGCTGAATCGCTGGGTTTGTCTGCTGAATCGGAAGGCTTGTCTGCAGACAGCGCCAGTGAATCCGGCAATGGATCTGCCTTTTTGGATGCACATCCGGAGGTCAGCAGCAGCATTGCGCAAAGTCCTGCAATGATGAGTTTTTGCATACCTGCAAAAGGAATATGATTTTGTTTCATATCATGAAGGAAAATAGTGTAGCAAGGGTCAGCCGGCGCAGCCGGCACCCCCAAAGGGCCGGGGCGTATTGAGGCCGCAGGCCGAAATAGACACGGCGCGCACTTGCAGCGGCAGTATGCCGCAAAAGGGCGCCCCACATTAAACCGCAAAATGTACCAGTTTGACAGAAATCTTTTTAATCCGCAGCAGCTCGAAGCCGTTTTGCACAACGAAGGTCCCATCCTCGTTCTGGCCGGGGCAGGAAGCGGCAAAACGAGAATTATTGCGCACCGCATTGCGTACCTTATCGACTACCGCAATGTCGATCCGGCGTCCATCGTCGCCGTCAGTTTTACCAACAAAGCCGCGCGGGAACTGCGCCAGAGGGTTGCCCAGCTCATCGGCGACGCCAAGGCAAAACGCAGCCACCTGTCGACATTTCACGCGCTGGGCGCCAATATTCTGAGGACCCACATTCCCAGACTGGGATGGAAACTCCCGTTTGCCATCATCGATACCGACGATCAGCTTTCGATCATCCGAAATGTACTCAAGGATCTGCATCTGCAGGGTTCGACGTATGATCCGCAGATGCTGCTCGGGTTTATCTCGAAGGTCAAGACGGCCCATGTAGCTCCGCTCGATTTGCCCGGCATGCGCTGGAAACCGCAGGGACGGACGCTGGCCAAAATCTTTGACCATTACCAGATCGTTCGCAAATCGATGAATGCCGTCGATTTTGACGATATGATTGCACTGCCCACGGAGATTTTTGAAACCTGCGAAGATGTCCGGCAGCAATACGCCAAGAGCTGGCAATATCTGCTCGTCGACGAATACCAGGATACGAATGCGCTCCAGTTCAGAATGCTGCAGCTTTTGTGCAGGGAACGCGCGAATCTCATGGTCGTCGGCGATGACGACCAATCGATTTATGCATTCCGCGGCGCGGATTCGAGCCATATTCTCGAATTCCCCAAATTGTTCGAAAACGTCAAAGTCGTTTCGCTCGAACAGAACTACCGTTCAACGCAGGTCATCCTGGATGCAGCCAACGCAGTCATTGCAAGGAATACCGTGCGCCATCCCAAAAAGCTATGGAGCCAGGTCCGCGAAGGCGAAAAAATTCAGTCCATATCCTGCACCACTCCCGAAGAAGAAGCCGGATTCGTCATCGAACAGATCGCGCAGCTCAAAGGCGTAAAAAATCTGAGCTACCGGGATTTTGCGATCCTGTACCGCACGAATCCGCAGAGCAGGGTCATCGAGGAAAAGCTCATCGAATCGATGCTTCCCTACCGCATCGTCGGCGGTTCGAAGTTCTATGAGCATGCCGAAATCCGAGATCTCATCTTTTATCTGAGGGCTGCTTTTTCATTTCACGACGAACTTGCCCTGCGGCGGATCATCAATACACCGCGGCGCGGCATCGCCGCCGCAGCACTTGGACATCTGGACGAAGTCTCGAAAAGCGAAAAAATCTCGTTTTTTGAAGCCGTCAAAGCCGAAAGCCAGGGAACGACCCTGCAGCCCGCAGCGCGCCTCAAACTGACGGAATTCGTGAACCTCCTCGAAACCTATCATCGGCGATTCATGGCCAAATCCGAGCCTCTGGCGACGATTCTGGACAGCTACATCAAAGACATCCACTACATCGAGTACATCCAGAGTTCGAGCAATTCCGACGAAAATGCACAGCGCCGGCGCGAGAACATCGATGAACTCGTCAATGCCCTGGCCGCCTTCGAACGCAGGGAAGGCAGGGATTTGTTTGCATTCCTGCAGAACGTCGCCCTCGAACCGCCCCAGAAGGAAGAGGAAGAAAATCCCGACGAAATCACACTCATGACCCTGCATTCATCCAAAGGTCTTGAATTCGCTTATGTTTTTATCGTCGGCTGCGAAGAAAACCTGCTTCCGCATGCAAATTCGCTCAATGAACCAGCGCTTTCGGAAGAACGACGGCTATTTTACGTCGGTATTACGCGGGCCAAAAAGCACCTCACGATCACGTACACGCAAAACCGACGCAAGATGTACGAAACCATCGATATCACACCTTCGCGATTCTTGAGCGATATTCCCGAATCCGTCATCGAAAAGACGGACTCATCCGACTCCGAAACTGCACAAAAACTGCGCAAAGAACAGGAAAAAATCATGGAACAGCGCTTTGCGCAGATGAGGGCTTTGTTTAATTGAGTTATGAGTTATGAGTTATGAGTTGGGAGTTTTATAGCTTCAGTTTTATCGAGTGAATCATCCGTTCTATTTCCTCCAGCAAGTCCATTGTTGGTTGTATATCTTCCTGAGAGAGATATTGAATCATCACACATAATTGAAGCTGCGTTTCCAGTTCCAAAGCAGATCCCCTCGCAATCGACAAAAACTGGCTGAACGAGCGAGTGTATGCTCTCCCCTGTCCTTCAGCTATGTTTGATGGAATCGATACTGCAGCTCGTCTCATCTGGTCACTCAGCGCATATGTTTCATCTTTTGGAAGTTTCTTTACCAAAACATAAACATTTTTCGCTACTTCCATTGCTTTCTGCCAAATAATCAGATCTTTGTAACAGCTTCCCATTATCTTTCACACTATCAATATCGTCCAACATCCAACTCACAACTTCCAACTTCCAAGTACAGACGTGTCGCAACACGTCTCTACCCCCTATCCATTGAGCATAAGCATTACGAATTACGAATTCCCAATAACTCCCAACTCCCAACTTCCAACTTCCAACTCACAACTCAATAGCGTTCATCATCCTTCTTTTCGAGCAGTTCGAGACGGCGCTTGAGATCGGCGACTTCGCTTTCGAGCTGTTCGAGGCGCTGTACCAGCAGCAGTGAAAGCAGCTTTTCGTCAGAACTTGCCTTGAGGGACTCCAGTTTTGTCAGGATGGATGCTACCGGTCGTTCATGAACTTCCGGGGTCTCACCGGCCTCCGGGGATTCCTGACTTTCGCTGCGGCGTTTGAGCTTTTCGACCTGTTTTTCGACCTGTCGAAGCGCTTCATCGCGTATTTGCTGCACCGGCACACTGATGCGCTGAAGCAGGATCTCGGCCTGCGACTGTACGAGATTGCGGATGCCCTTTTGTTTTTGTTTTTGCTGAGCCATCAGAACCTGAGTCAGCGTCATTTCGGTCAAATCCGCCCGGGTATCATTGTCGATGACTTCGATATTCTCACCGCGGCGCACCAGTTCCCCAAGTTCAGCCAAAGTAATGTAGCGGCTCTGTGACGTATCGTAGAGCTTGCGGTTCGAATACCGCTTGATTGTGATGATCTTCTTTTGATCCTGATCCATGGGGCACCTCTCTTTCCCTACTTTTCAGGATAAACCGCGATACACTCGATTTCGACCAGTCCTTTTTTGGGCAGGCGGCTGACTTCGACGCACGAACGAGCTGGCGCATCTTCCTTAAAGACACGGCCATAAACTTCGTTGACCGTGGCGAAATCATCCAGATCCCTGACAAACACCGTCGTCTTGACGACGTGCGAATAATTGAGACCAAGTGAGGTCAGAATCGCGCCGATATTATCGAGAGACTGCTGTGTCTGAGCGACGATTCCCTCTTTGAGTTCGCCGGATTTGGGATCAATGCCGAGCTGTCCCGAAAGAAAAACGAACTGTCCCACGCGAATTGCCTGCGAATACGGACCAATCGCAGCCGGTGCCTGCTGCGTCGAAATGATGACTTTTTCCATAGCTTAACCTCAATGTTGTATCGCCGTTATCGGCGGTATCCCATAGCTCTTTTACTGTATTTTAAACGCAGTTTTAATACCAAAATGATTTTACAGGGACGTGTCGCGGCATCATGAGTTGGAGTTGGAAGTTGGGAGTTATGCAATTACAAAGGACCTTGCTTGAGATCAAAATAATGCATTCACCTCTATAAGCTCCAGGCTCCAGCTCTAAGCTCCAAGCTAAAATTGTTAATGACCAAACGTCCATAATGCACTAAACATACTTGTGGTTATTTTTAACCGTCCGTGACGGATTGAAAAAACCGCAGATCAATCACTCTATTAGGATAGATTCATGGCAGAAAACATAGATTTTAGCATTGAAACACTGGGCCCCTGCAAAATTCCCTCACCAGTTCATCTTTCGACCCGCATGAACGACATGGTTGCCAACTACGTCGATGACAACGAAAAGATCATCTACAATATCGACCAGGATTTGGAAGCCAGCGGCAAAACCCTCAAGACCGTCTTTGTCCGCGAACAGCTGCTCGAAAAGGCCGGCCCCCGCGAAAAAATTTACTTTGATCCCAAAAAGGTATGTGCCGGTATCGTCACATGCGGCGGCCTTTGTCCCGGCCTGAACGACGTCATCCGTTCGCTCGTCATGACGCTCTGGTTCCAGTACGGCGTCCAGAATATTCTGGGCATTCCCTTTGGTTACTGCGGATTTTTGCCCGAATATGGCTACGAACCCATTCAGCTGACGCCTTCCATCGTATCAAATATTCATCAGCACGGCGGTACGATGCTCGGTTCATCGCGCGGCGGTGCCAATACCGAAGCCATCATGGACGCCATTGAACAGATGAATCTGAACATTCTGTTCACGATCGGCGGCGACGGAACGCAGCACGGCGCCTACAAGATTTACGAAGAAGCCCAAAAACGAGGCCGCAAACTGGCCGTCATCGGCATCCCCAAAACGATCGACAACGATCTGAGCTTTATTCAGCGATCCTTCGGCTTCGAAACTGCCGTTTCGCAGGCTGTCAAAGTCGTCAATGCCGCCCATACCGAAGCGCGCGGAGCCATCAACGGCGTTGGCCTCGTCAAGGTCATGGGCCGGGAATCCGGCTTTATTGCGGCCAATACCGCGCTGGCTTCGAACGACGTCAACTACGTTCTGATTCCCGAAGTTCCCTTCGAACTCGCCGGTCCCAATGGCCTCTGGGAAAACCTGAAAAAACGCCTTGCGTCCCGCCACCATGCCGTCATCCTCGTCGCCGAAGGCGCTGGCCAGAACCTGCTCGCTGCTTCCGACCAGGTCGATGCCTCCGGAAACAAAGTCCTGAGTGATATCGGCGTTTTCCTGAAATCCAAAATCTCAGAAATGGCCAAACTCGACGGCACGACCATCAACCTCAAATACATCGACCCGAGCTACATCATTCGCGGCAGCGAAGCCAATCCGAATGACTCCATCTACTGCTCGCGTCTGGGCGCCAACGCCGTCCATGCGGCCATGTGCGGAAAAACCGGCGTCCTCATGTCAATGGTTCACGACCGCTACGTCCACGTTCCCATCAAACTTTCGATCGGCAGACGCAACCTCATCGATCCCGACGGCGATCTGTGGCGCGACGTCATCATTCAGACCGGACAACCCCCTCTCATGGTCAACCATCCACACTCATGATCGACGAATCCGAAACACAAACGACTGCCAGTCGTGCACTTGCCATTTCCTCGAAAGCCGCGCAATGCGGCTTCGACTGGAACTGCCCCGAGGATGTTCTGGACAAACTCGTCGAGGAAATTGGCGAGATCCGCGAAGCTCTTCACAATCACGACACGCTCGATCATATCAGCGAAGAAGTGGGTGATCTCTATTTCGCACTTGTCAATTTTAACCGGAAAATGCAGATTGATTCCGACAGTGCATTCCTTCGCGGGGTGACCAAATTCGAGCGTCGCTATCAGGCACTCGAGGCGCTGATTCACCAATCCGGACGCCAGACGTCCGATTTATCACAGGATGAGCTTGAACTCGTCTGGCAGCAAGTCAAGCAGGGAGAACGAAATGGCCGTTAATGCTTCTTCGATACTGTCCGTTCTTATGAAATCAAACACGATGAGCGATGCCCAAACACTCATCGATGCCATGCTGGCCATCCAGACGCAGCTTTCCGAAATCCAGGAAAATCAGCGAAAAATCATGAAAGCTCTGCGCGATCTCAAGATTGAACAGCGCAACCGACTCAGCGATCTCAAAAAATCCACCCAGGTCCTGCTCAAGGATTCACATACGGCAATTCAGGATCAGCTCAATGAGATCCAGGATTCCATGGATGAACAGATCGGCGGCGACGAAATCAAAGAAGACTTCGATATTGATTTGTTTAAATGACTCGCTTTGAGCCGTTTTACAAAACGGCTCTACAGCTCGCTGCTCGCCTGTGCGCTCCGCGCATACGGCTCACCAACGCCGCTATCCCTGCGGGATACGCGGCGTTTTTATTTTGTCCCGACATCACAAAAAATTGAATACCTGCGATTTACATTCGTTAATGCGGCAGTTTACTCGCCGTTTACTCAAATGGCAGTTTTCATTTAAAGGAGATTTCTCATGCAGTTCAATAAATTCGCGTTTGCATTTGCAGGTCTGATGCTTTGCTCCTCTGTTGCCTTTGCCCAGGATCCGGCTCCCGCCGCAGATCCGGCTCCCGCGCCCGCAGCCGCACCGGCTCCTGCTGCAGAACCAGCACCTGCACCTGCGCCCGCCGCAGCCCCTGCTCCCGCTGCCGCACCGGCTCCTGCTGCCCCTGCTCCCGCTGCCGCACCGGCTCCCGCACCTGCACCGGCTCCCGCCGCCGCACCGGCACCGGCTCCCGCCCCCAAGGCTGCCAACGGCAACTATATTAAAGATATCAACGATATCGCCGGCGCAACCGAAATGCTCAAAAAGGTCGACAAAAACCACAACCCGTTCAAGGATCAGTGGATTAAAACCAAAATGGTCCTCAACGGCGGCGTCCACAAAAATGTCACCTATAACTTCGAAACCTTTACCAAAGGTACCAACAAGCGCGCCGTCCGCTTCTACGATCCCGCCGAAATGAGAGGTATGGGCGTCGTCACAAAAGGCCGCAGCGAAGTGTATGCCCGTCTGGCCGGTGCAGACAAAGTCCGCCGCGTCGGTGCACATGCAAAACGTCAGAGTTTCTACGGCTCCGACTGGTCCATGGACGATATGTCCATGATTTACATGGCTGACGACTATGATATCGTCAAAATCATCGACCTCAATTCCGATGGCGGCACTCACGTTACATTGCAGCTCAAACTCAAAACCGTCAAAGACGGAAAAGAACTCTCCGCCGAAGATCTTTTGCCCTATCCAAAACTCGTCATCAAACTCGACAAAAAACTCATGTTCATGGACTACATCGAATACTACGATGAATCCGGCAAACTTATCAAAACCCAGGAACGCATGGAACCCAAGGATCTCGGCAACGGTCACCTTATTTATACGCACATCAAAGTGACGGATGCTGCCACAAAACACATCACCGAGAACTTCGTTCCCGAAGAAAAATGCGACCAGAACATTCCGGACGACACATTCTCCAAACGCTGGCTGCTCAAGAGCCTCTAATCGCTGCGAATGTAAAAAAGGCACCGTTTGCGGTGCCTTTTTTAATGGTCAATGCGTAATGCATAATGATTGTTAGAGACGGCAACGATTCAGTTTAATAGCCACAGGTTGCGCAGCTGCCGGGGGTAAACATGGGCATTTTCTTATTCCCCATCCCAAATTTTCCTGCCCTTCGGGCAGAAAAATCTGGGATAAAGATGAGGGGATGTCTTCTTTATTCCCCCGGTATTCGCTGCGCTCAAACCGGGGGCTGCAAAACGTGAAGTCCTGCAGACTTCTTTTATCAGCCCAACCAAAAGCCCGTTAGAACCCTAGTTAAAGAATTAGGTAAATAGAAGACTAACTCCCAACTTCCAACTCCCAACTCATGATGAGTTTTGAGTTTTGAGAGGTGAATGAATGACCTGAGGATTGGAGTTGGACTGAGAACAAGAAGACGACTGATGTTAGTGAATAGTGAATAGTGAATAGTGCTTGGAGTGGTGAATGCATTTACCGGTATTTTGGCAAGAACCTTTGTGATAGCGTGACTCCCAACTCCCAATTCCCAACTCCCAACTCACAACTCCCAACTCCCAACTAAACTCAAAGCTCCACTTTTTTCTTTTTTCGGACTTTTCAAAACCTCATCAATGTTTATTCTTAGTGCCCGGGTTTTGAAGCCCACTGAGGTTTAAGCAATGAAAAGAACGAAAAAAAACGACATCGAACAAAATACACCAGCCATCACAGAACCAGCCGAGACAGAAACAATCTCAGACGTGGATGTTTTGGATGATGAAGCCATTCTGGATGATATATCTGAAGCCGCGCTGAACGATGACAATAATTTCCCGGACATCGAAATCACGGATCCGGATCTGCTGCCGGACCCTGCCATCATCGCGAATGCCGAAAAATCTTCAGATAAGCACTACGAAACCCTCGATGTCGATGTGAATTCCTCCGAAGGCATGCTCGCCCTGCGGAGTGCCTTCAAACCCAAATACTACGCATCGGAATCGGCATCTGATCCCCTCACGCTCTATTTGTCGCATATCCGAAATCATCCCATTCTGGATGCAGAAAATCAGCAAAAACTCGCCATTCGCTATAAGCAGCAGAACGATCTTGAGGCAGCACAGCTGCTCGTCCTGACAAATCTCCGGCTCGTGGTCAAAATCGCCAGGGAATACAAGCGCCGATGGGCCAATTTGCTCGAACTCATTCAGGAAGGCAACGTAGGGCTTTCGGAAGCCATCCAAAGGTACGATCCATACCGTCACGTCAAATTCACATCATATGCGCAGTATTGGATTCGCGCGATGATCCTCAACTATTTGATGAATCATTTCCAGCCCATACGCATCGGATCGACGCGAGCCGGCCGAAAGCTGTTCTATAACCTGCGCAAGGCCCGCAACCAGCTCCAGCAGGAAGGTCATACCAATCCGACGCCGGCTCTGGTCGCCGAAAAGCTCGGTGTCTCGGAACAGGATGTCATCGATGTTTCCAGACAACTCGATGCGCCGGCTCTGAGCATCGATCAAACGGCCCCCGGTTACGAAAATGTCACCATTGGTGAGCTTTTAAAAGACGGCAATGCCACGCCGGAACAGGAAGTCGCCAACGAGGAATTCTATTCAAAAGTCCACGATATCATGGTCAAATTCGGCGCATCCATTACAGATCCACGTGAACAGGCGCTCTGGAACAGGCGGCTCATGTCGGATGATCCGATCACACTCGCAGAACTCGGAGCCGAATATCACATCAGCAAGGAACGCATCCGGCAAATCGAAGCGAGACTCAAGGACAGGTTCAAGGAATACATCATGCAGCGCATCGACGGCGATATTGCGACGTTTATCGATGTCTGAAACAGCAAATGAGCAAAATGAGAGGCGATGTTTAACCAGCGTGAATATGCAATGTTCCAAAGACCATGTCTTTCATTGCTCTGAGCCAAAAAAAGAGTCCGCATGATGCGGACTCTTTTTTTTGAGATAATCCTGAGTTTTAATACTCAAATCCGTCAATTTTGACGTTTGAGAATGTGCAGGGACAACTGCCGGAAACCTTTCGCTCCACTGACCATGTATGATCACCGGGATCTCCCTTGCAGGATGCTTTGACGACCAAATCCCCCTCGCCGCCATCCTGCAGAACCTTGTTGCGAACAATCGAACATCCAGGCCCATGAATGGCTGCCACGATCTCGCATTTACAGCTGCTGCCGGCCAGAATAAACCCGGAAACATCAAGATTCAGGCGAGAGCCGGTATATGTCTTATGGAATGTCCCGTTGATCGTTTCGGGAGATTCTGTGACATCAGAAGCATCCGGAAGCGCTTTGGATGCAAATCTAATCTTATTTTCGGGACGGGTTACTTCAATCATCCTGGTAGCAGTCGCCGAACGCCCATCCGCATCGGTCACCGTCAGCGTTACCGTATAGGTACCAACCGAAGGATAGGAATGCTTTGCACTGACGCCTTTTGCCGAAACGCCGTCACCGAAATCCCAGGCATAATCGACAATATCGGAACCCTTTGGATTCTTTCGGGATTTTTTAGCCGAAAAAACGATAGGGTCATTGATCTTCTGATCCTCAAGCGGCGCGCCTGCATCCGCAATCGGTGCCAATGCATCGGCAGGAGCAGCGGGGGCTGCTGGAGCTGCTGGAGCTGCTGGAGCTGCATTGTTTTGAGCAGGAGCAGCCGCAGCTTCTTCAGGTTCGGGAGCAGCCTCCGGTGCAGCTGTATCCTGTTCGGGAGCAGCATCTGGTGCAGCTTCCGGTTCACCCTGAGTATCCGCCGTATCCGCTGCTTCTGCCGCTGGTACAGCAGGTTCAGCATTCTGACCAATCTGAACGTCTGGTTCACCCTGAACATTATCCACTGCAACAAGTTCCGCAGCCTTCCGCTCCTGGAGCTTAGTATTCGACACGCCAGCCACTACGAGCAAAAATGCCGATGCCGCAACGAGCACGACATATACCCATAACGAACGCTTGCCTTTTTTGCGAATTTCAACAACCAGCGAAATCACGCCAAGCAACAGACCAACACCAGCGATGAGCTTAAGGATTGACATTATTACCTCCCAAAAATGCAATATAAGCAATTGATTTATTTATCACAGACAATCAAAAACGAGAAAGATTAAACACAAATCCCCAATCAATACGATCGCCCCTATTGCAGCTATCGGCGAACAAATATCCACACTCGTACAACAGAGCCTTATTTAACGTTAACGATACCAAGAGGATTGCAGAGAGAAGCATCGCCCGTGAGCACATCTGAGGCACCCTTTTCGTCGATGATCATATAGAATACCGAATCACATTCCTCTTCCAGACTTGCACTCGCTGTAATCTGAACGACCGTTCCGGATGGCGTCGTTTTCGTCGAATAAAAATAGCTATAGTAATAGGGCGTAAAGATCATGAAGTGAAAATCCTTCCAGGGGGACACTTCAAAATCTGACGTATTCGGAGCGTTTTTCCTACCGATTGTTGAGCTGTCGACTACCGGCCCGAGGCGAGCTCCGTCCGGCATTTCCAAAAAATGCTCGTTGGCATCGTGATATGAAATGACTCCGTCAGCCAGAGCCTTAAGATTGGTCTTGGCTTCCACAGCTTTGGACTCTTGGATGTATTTCATGAAACCAGGAACCGCAATGGCTGCCACAATCCCCAGGACAAAGCAAATAGCAATCAAAATGCCAAAAGCGATCAAACACCCCATCAAACATCCAGGCTTCTTTTTCTTCTCTTCTGTATCGGCCATATTCCTTCTCCTTTCATATCGAAGCACAAAGCTTTCGCAGTTTCCCTTGTTTTCCCGTGTCGAAGCTTCGGGGCTGATTTCAGGCAATTTCAGAATGCGAAATCCCAGCCCCATCCGAATGGGAAATATACGCCATGATTTAAATTCCAGTTGGGAATGTTACCCACACAGCATACTGCTGACAATAAAAAAAAGCACCCTTGCGGGTGCTTTTAAATCCAGATGATAGACTTATTACGGTGCTGCAGGAGCTGCGGGAGCTTCAGCGACCGGGGCGGGTGCTGCAGGAGCTGCGGCTGCGGGTGCTGCGGGTGCTGCAGGAGCTGCGGCTGCAGGGGCTGCGGCTGCAGGGGCTTCGACTGCGGGGGCGGGTGCTGCAGGGGCTGCGACCGCAGGGGCTGCGGGTGCAGGAGCTTCAGCCGCGGGGGCGGGTGCTGCAACTGCGGGGGCTGCGGGAGCAGGGGCTGGAACTACGTCAACTGGAGCAGGGGCTGCTGCGGGGGCTGCGGGGGCTGCGGCTGCAGGTGCTGGAACGACGTCAACGGGAGCAGGGGCTGTGGGGGCTGTGGGGGCTGCGGGGGCGGGAATCACGGGCAATTCACCAGCTTCGATAGGCGTGCTCCCAAAATCCAGACCACGTTTCTTGGTCTGTTCCTCGCCGGTAACGCTCTTATCCAACGAAAGGTATGCCAGCACAAGGCTAAGAACCATAAAGCAAATTGCTGCACCCGTCGTCATGCGTCTGAACACGGGCGTACCGCCGCTGGCACCAAAGACCGTATTGCCGCCGCCGCCAAAGGCTGCGCCCAATCCGCCCGATTTACCGGGCTGCAGAAGCACTGTAATGACCAAAAATATGCAGACGATGGTAAAAATGACATAAATCAGAGTTAACATTGGAAATGCGTTCCTTAAGTATTTCTAAGCTTTTTATGCACAATATTCTCAGCAGCGCAGTCCTGCGCCTCACGCCACAAAAGAGCGGCGCACTTTACTACGGGGATTATCAGAGAATTGCAAGATTTTTGTCTATTATTCGCAATATTGCGATTCAGAGATGCATCATTATCCGTTCCCCCAAAAGCATAAATTTGAACACCATTTCAATTTTATCCAGCTCATTCATTGAGTTTTGAAAAATAAAATTTTATGATTCAGTGTTTGCCCGTTACGGGCTTTGCAAAATAATTTCGAATAAGGAACACTCGGATGAATCATTTTAAATATGCTCTTGCCGTTTCTGCAAGTCTCGTCGGTCTCGTCACACTGTCGAGCTGCGATGAAATCCTGAATTCAATGAACGGCGACGAATTCGTTCAATGTATGGGTATCAATGGCACTGCCGACATGATCAGCGGCATGGTCGATGTTTCGAAAGATGAAGTCACCTGCCCGAGATTTCAGTCGATGTATGAAG
>JAFRYG010000210.1 GCA_017441205.1 Pseudomonadota bacterium | reverse complement strand
AGGACTTCACTGTATGTAGCCCCCGGTTGGTGCGAAGCGGCTGTCTGTTGATGAGTTCATTCCAAAGAAGTCCGTCAGGACTTCACTGTATGTAGCCCCCGGTTGGTGCGAAGCGGCTGTCTGTTGATGAGTTCATTCCAAAGAAGTCCGTTAGGACTTCACTGTATGTAGCCCCCGGTTGGTGCGAAGCGGCTGTCTGTTGATGAGTTCATTCCAAAGAAGTCCGTCAGGACTTCACTGTATGTAGCCCCCGGTTGGTGCGAAGCGGCTACCGGGGGATTTATGGCATTCCCCCCTCTCTTTAAAACCTTGCCTGCCCGAAGGGCAGGCAAGGTTTGGGGAATATCGCATTAAATCATCCGTTCGGTCATGATGTACCAGTGATCATCTTCGACCTGAAAATGAATGGTAATCCCCGCAACTTCGCAGATGGCATGGTCGTTCTCAAGCTGAAACCACGGATTCGGATGGGCTGCGATGGCGGCATAAAGCTCGTTGGCTTTCGACGACTTTATCCATGTATTCAGATCGTCCCGTGAATGTCGGGATGATGGGGGTATCAGGCTGATCAGGCGATCGACATCCTGATTCTTCAGGGCATATTTGAGCTGATAAAGCAGCAGCTGAGGTGAATTCGGAGTGAGCCGCTCATCCAGGTAGATCTTCCATTTGCCGTCCTGCGTGGATAATCGGGTATTATGGCGGTCGGCTGTCAGTTCTGCTGTGATTGCTGCATCGGGAAAATTATCGGGGCATGGATTGAGTCTGGAATTCGGACGCAGCAGATATTGCGCAGCTTTTTCGGGATTATTTTTCGCACAGGCCTTCTGATAGTCGGAAAATGTCCGTTCTGCCGACTGAATCGGCGAATATGATGCACACGAGGTCATCATCGCCAGAGAAATCATCAGGAGTGCAGAAATGCGCAAATTCATTGGCCTTTAAAATAGTCTGGTACAGGTTTCGGGTTTACCTTCAGCCTTGAGCTTTTCGCAGGAGAGCTGATCGAGTTCATGCAGACAGGTTCGGCTGACTTCCTTGCTGTACAGACTGTCGTAGGCTGCACATACGTTCTGAAGAACCTGAATGCATTCTTCGCGGCTGTGAATCCGGTTCAGGCCGCATGCGTGAAAATCTCCGCCGCAGCTCTGACAGCGATCGCACAATTTTGTGGATGCCTGAATGCAAAATTGCTTTTGTTCATCTTGGCAGCCGGTCGCGATTAGAATAATTGTGATAAAAAGGAGTAGGCGTTTCATCGTGAAATGTCCAAAATATTGTTCCACAATCCCCACAGCGGGACGCGCCCTTATATCATGATATGTCATCAGAGGTTAAGATGGATCCAATACAACTTGTGCTGATTTCTGGAATGGGAGGTGCCGGCAAGACGACTGCACTGCATACCCTCGAAGATCTTGGGTTTTATTGTGTGGATAATCTGCCTCTCGTACTGCTTCCCAGATTGCTCGATATTCTGGATGCCCATCTTGAAATCCGGCGCGTCGCCGTAGGATTCGATATTCGTGACAGTTTGTTTTTGCCGTTTGCACCCAAGATTATCGATGATCTCAGGGCAAAGGGATATGCGCCCGAAATCGTCTTTCTGGATGCGGAAAATCAGGTTCTGCTTCGCAGATATAAGGAAACGCGCCGAATTCATCCGCTCGATAAAAAAGGCATCGATCTGATCGGAGCCATCGAACGTGAACGGCGCGTTCTGCAGCAATTTTCGCCATATATTCAGACGAGACTGGATACGTCATCGCTTTCGCCGCACCAGCTCAGGGACCTGATTCGAACGCGTTACGCAAAGCAAACCGCCGAAATGCGCATTGCCGTCGTCAGCTTCGGCTACAAATACGGCATTTTGCTCGATGCAGATCTCGTATTCGATGTCAGATTCCTGAAAAATCCCTACTTCGTTCCTGAGCTTTCGAGATTGACCGGACTGGATAAGGCCGTATCGGATTACGTATTTTCGGATCCCGATGCCGAACAGTTTATTGAACAGACCTGCAGCCTCATCGATTTTCTGGTTCCGCGTTACCAGAACGAAGGAAAACGATATCTTACCATCGGCATCGGCTGTACCGGCGGTCAGCACCGAAGCGTGGCACTCGCTCAGGAAATTTATCGCCGGCATCAGGATAATCCGGCCTGGACGGTACATCATCGCGAGATCCATGAAAATGACTAATGAAATCCCATCATGGCAGGCTGCACAAAAGGCATTGCAGGATGTTTTCAGGCTGCCTGGCTTTCGCGAAGGGCAGGAGGAAATCGTCCGCGATGTCCTTTCCGGTCACGATACCCTGGCGGTTATGCCGACGGGGAGCGGAAAAAGTCTCTGTTATCAGCTGCCGGGCGTCGTCCTTCCAGGACTCGCCCTGGTCATCAGTCCATTAATTGCATTGATGAAGGACCAGGTTGATTCTCTCGTTTCAAAGGGAATTCGCGCAGTCAATCTGAATTCCGCACTCAGCTTCGCGGAACAGCAATGCGTCTGTGATGATGTTCTATCGGGACAGGTGAAGTTCCTTTTTGTGGCCCCGGAACGCGTCCGAAATGCCTCATTTCAGGCATTGCTCAGGCGCGTGCCGATTGGACTTCTTGCCGTCGACGAAGCCCACTGCATCAGCCAGTGGGGGCATGATTTCAGGCCGGATTACCGGCGGCTTGGAGCACTCCGGACGGAACTTGGCATGCCGGTTACGATTGCATTGACGGCTACGGCTTCGCCCGAAGTACAGCGCGACATCGTCGAACAGCTTTCGCTCAGAACACCTAAAACACATATTCTCGGGTTCGACCGTCTGAATCTGCGTTTCGGGGTGCAGAAGATGAAGACCGAAAACGAAAAACTCGAATTCGCTCTCGAATTCGTGCGCCAGAGAATTCAGCAAAGATGCGGATTTAAACGCCAGTACCCCGGCTGCGGCATTCTCTATGCCTCGACGATCAAACAGGCAGAAGCTGCCGGCGCATTTCTGCGCAAACACGGCATTCGCGCAGGCGTTTATCATGCAAACCTGTCTCCCGGCATGCGCAGCCGCATCCAGGAACAGTTCATGAACGATGAATTCCATTGCCTGATCGCAACCACGGCATTCGGAATGGGCGTCGATAAACCGGATATTCGATACGTCCTCCATCTTTCGATGAGTTCCTCGGTCGAAGCCTATACCCAGGAGTCAGGGCGCGCCGGGCGCGATAGAAAACCCGCTGAATGCCTGATGCTCTATTCCGGGCGAGATGTGAAAATTCAGGAATATTTCATCGAGAACGGATATCCGGATTTGCCCATATATCGAACGATTTTTGATGCCTTCGCCGAAGCTTCGGAACAAAATACGCCGCAGCCGGGAACGAGGCTTTCGATCGAATCGCTCCAGAATCTTTTTGAAAAAAGTGAATTCAATCAGCTCGATACGGCATTGCGAAAGCTCAGGGCCTGTGATTTGCTCGATATCGCATCCGACAATTCCGTGATCTGGCGTCAGGTTCCCGAAGCCAATATCCTCAAAAAACTGGCCGAAGAAAGCCGCATTCAAAGAAAAGCCGCAAAACAGCAGCTGTTCAGTCTGACCAAATACGTTTTCGAAGATAACTGCAGGACAAAGTTCATTCTGAAGTACTTCGGAAGCCGGGAAGCCAGGGAATTCAAACGGTGTCATCACTGTGATTTATGTCATGCCATGCCCATCCGGCCGGAACAGGGGGAGCCCGGGCTATTCCCCCCGGAACCCCTGCACTTCGTTTTGCTCAAATATTTGTCGACGGCTGCCAGATGCCAGAATGCAAGATTGCCGGTCAATTCCAGACAATTGGCGGGAATCCTGACGGGGTCCACCGGAGAACCTGCCTTTTCGGGAATATCGACTTTTGGACTGATGGGGTATATGGATCCCGCCGAGATTTGCGTGCTGACGGGTGTTTTGCACGATTCGGGCATCATTGTTCAGAATTCTTTGGGATACATCCGGTTGTCGGAAGATGGAAAAAAATTCCTGTCGGCAAAATCTCTCAGGGATTTTCCTCCCACAATTCAGGAATATATGCAGCTGCGCTTTCCTCATGCTCCCAAAACGGGCAAGGCATGGCAGGCGTGACCGCAAATCATTGAGTCATAAGCAAAATTACGTATGGATACAGAACAAAAAGATATGGAAAATGCTTCTCAACAAAGACGTCAGGCGCTTGCCCAGGCACGTCGTATCGTCCTTAAAATCGGCAGCGCTGTTTTGACGAATTCGGAAGATAAATCGCTCGACCGCGGCGTATTCTGCCGCTTGATCGAGATGGTTTCGAAGCTGCGCAGGGATGGACGCGACGTCATTATCGTGACGAGCGGCGCCATCGCACTCGGTCGCAGTCTGATCGGATGTGAACGCCCGGATCGCGAAAAATCCCTCCCCACGCTTCAGGCTTTGGCCGCAATTGGACAGTCACTGCTCATGGATTATTACGAACGCGAACTCCAGTACTACGGCCTTCGCTGCGCTCAGCTCCTGCTGACGCGCGCGGATCTCGAAGACCGGACGCGATTCAGCAACGCGCGCCGATCCCTCGAAGCTCTCCTCGAAATGAACGTAATTCCCATCATCAACGAGAATGATGCCGTTACCTGCGATCAAATCAGATTCGGCGACAATGACACGCTTTCGGCGCGCGTGGCAGTGCTCTGCAGAGCAGATTTGCTCATCATTATGAGTGATATCGACGCCGTTTATACCGATAACCCCAAAATCAATCCCGATGCTGTTCGCATCGAGTCCATCGATGCTTTCGATGAACGTTTGGACGAATACGCTGGCGACAGTTCCGGTGATGTCGGTACCGGCGGCATGATCACCAAGATTTCGGCATCCAGAATGGCCGCAAAAATGGGCGTTTCGACGCTGATCCTGCAGGGAAAACGCCCCAAATACGTCCTTCAGGCACTCGAAGGCAAAAGCCTCGGAACGCTGCTGTTCGCTTCCGAACATCGTCAGACGCTCCATAAAGTTTGGCTCGAATCCCTGATGGTAAAAGGCAAAATCCAGTGTGACGACGGTGCGCGCCAGGCCATTTGCATGCAGGGACGAAGCCTGCTGCCCAAGGGGATCGTCGATGTCGATGGCCGTTTTGCCGAAGGCGAAGCCGTAGAACTCATCGATAAAACCGGATCGGTATTCGCCAAAGGGCTTGCGCTGTACGATGCAGATGATATACGCAAACTTGCAGGTCATCATTCCAGTGAAATCGAAGCCATTCTGGGATTCCATATCTCGGACGTAATCGTGCATCGCGATGATCTGGTGCTGATTTAATCATTCGGCTTCAGTACAGACGTTCCGGGGAACAGCTTTTTTAATCCACTATCCGCAGTACTGTCGTTCCAGCGAACGGCGCTTCAAATGGAGAACAAATGAAACCTCGCTTTTTGCTCTCATTTTTAACAATGATGCTGATTTCCGGCTGCGCCGGTTCGCAAAACAAACCGGCAGAACCGGTTCAGGCCGAACAGACCGAACAAGCCGCTCCCAAAGCTTTCACCTTTGAACATAAAACCATGCTCAGTTCCGATAATCCTTTCGCACAAAAGAGTGATCTGCCTTTCGGTATCGTCGATTTTACAAAGATTAAGCCGGAACATTATATGCCGGCTTTCGAAGCCGGCATGGCTCAGCAGCTCGAAGAAATCGAACAGATTGCGAATCAGGCCGATGCCCCTACCTTCGAAAATACCATGATTCCCCTCGAAAAGAGCGGTGAACTGCTCGACCGCGTATCCGCTTATTTTTCGAATGATGCCGGCGCAAACACGAACGACGAAATCAAGGCAATTCAAAGAGATTTGGCTCCAAAACTCGCGGCTTTCAATGATTCGGTGATGCTCAATGAAAAACTCTTCGAGCGCGTCGAATCGCTCTATCAGCAGCGCGAAAGCCTGAATCTCGATCCCGAATCCCTCCGGCTGCTGGAAGAAACACACCGCAGCTTCGTGCTTTCGGGCGCAAAACTGAAGCCGGAGGACAAGGAAGCCATTCGTCAGATCAACTCGGAACTGGCTACACTGACGACCGCATACGGTCAGAATATCCTCTCCGAAATGAATGATGCAGCCGTGATTGTCGAGGATGCAGCCGAACTCGACGGCATGAGCGATGAACAGATTCGTGCAGCCGCCGATGCTGCGCGAGAACGCGGCATGGAAGGAAAATACCTCATCGCAATTCAGAATACGACGATTCAGCCGGTACTCAAATCCCTCAATAATCGTGCACTTCGCGAACGCATTCACCAGGCATCGATCTCGCGCGGCATGCGCGGCAATGAAGCTGACAATACAAAAAATGCATTCAGGATTGCAGAGCTGCGCGCCAAACGCGCCAACCTGATCGGATTCAACACGTTTGCAGACCTCGCACTCTATAACAAAGTTGCCAAAACGACTGACGCCGTCAATCCCATGCTCGCTCAGTTAACAGATGCGGCCAAAAAAAGTCTCGCCCGCGAAGCCGCCGAACTCCAGGCCCTCATCGACGCCGAAAATGGCGGTTTCACACTCGCTGCACACGATTGGCTCTATTACGCCGAAAAACTGAGAAAACAAAAGTATGACTTCGATGATAACCAGCTCAAACCCTATTTCGAGATCGATAATGTCATACAAAATGGCGTGTTCTATGCCGCAAATCAGCTCTATGGCATCACGTTCAAAGAAAGAAAGGATATTCCCGTTTACAATCCGGATGTCCGCGTCTTTGAAGTATTGGATGCCGATGGTTCATCGCTGGCACTTTTTATCGGCGATTATTATGCACGCCCGTCCAAGCGCGGCGGCGCCTGGAAAAGTCAGCTCAGCTCACAGTCCGCACTGATCGGCAACAAACCCGTCATCCTGAATCAAATCAACATTCCCAAACCGCCCGAAGGCGAAAAGACACTTCTGACATTCGATGAAGTGACGACGCTTTTCCATGAATTCGGACACGCACTCCACGAAATGTTCTCGAACGTGACGTACCCGTCGTTTGCAGGTACGCGCGTGCCCCGCGACTTCGTCGAATTTCCTTCGCAATTCAATGAAATATGGGCGCTTTGGCCCGGCATTCTCGATCATTATGCCGTCCATTGGCAGACCGGTGAAAAACTCCCGCAGGAACTCATCGATAAAATCCTGGCCGCAGATAAATTCAATCAGGGCTACATGACGACCGAATATCTCGCGGCCGCCGTGCTCGATCAAAAGTGGCATCAGATGACTCTGGAACAGATTCAGGCCCTCGATCATAACGATTTGGCAGGCGTCGAAAAGAAACTCCTGGCTGAGGCTGGCCTGGATATTCCCACGACGCCGCCGCGCTATCGAACCGCCTACTACAACCATGTGTTTGCCGGCGGATATGCCGCAGGATATTATGCCTATATATGGTCCGAAGTTCTGGATGCAGATGCCGAAGACTGGTTCAAAACGCATGGACTTTCGCGCGAAAATGGCGAACATCTGCGCAAAACCATATTATCCAAAGGCTATTCCGAGGATTCGATGAAGCTGTATCGCGACTTTGCCGGCCGCAATCCTTCGATTGAACCGCTGCTCATCCGTCGCGGCTTAAAATAAATATATATTGATTTTGTTTTGTGCGGCGGGCTATGGCTGCCGCCATACGCCCCGCCAGCCTCGCTATTGCATACGCGAGGCTTTTTGTTTGGTTACACGTCTGTATTCCGGAGATGATATCCAAACAAATATAAAAAAGGCGGCGTATGTCAATAGCCGCCTTCACGAAGCGTATGGCGAAGCCATAGCGAGTGTTAAAATAAATTATTGGGTAACAAAGGATTCAATTTCTTTGTATTTATAGTCACTGCCCTTTTCTGATACTTTGCCTGCTTTGTGATAATAATTATAGATATTGTCCATGCGGATGATAAACGAATCGTAGGCCTTCTTTGGTTTGCCGGTATCTGTATTATAGTCGACATAGTTCGAACCGTCGCTATTCTTCTTTACGACATATTTACCATCTTTCTTTTCGCAGATGGTTTCGCTCCAGCCGGAACAATTCTGAAAGAAATCGATGGAGTATCGGGTGACCTTGGTGCCGCCGCTCGCAGCCTCGGCAACGTAGATCCACTTAATCGTATCGTCGGCATTGCGGTCGATGCCGAGGATCATGGCGATGTGTCCACCGCTGCCGGTACATCTGCTCTTGCCGTGCCAGAGCAGATCGCCTGCCTTTATCTTTTTCTGCAGTACCGGATCGTCGATATATTTGACATTCACAAAGTCTGTCTTGTCATTTATTGCATCATCCTTCGTGTCTCCGCCTATCTTGTCCGTGATGCAGGCACAGCTGCATTTGCCGCTGGTGCATTTGCAGGTATCCGTAATATAATAACTGCATTTATCTTTGGTTTTGCACATGGATGTTTTGTTCGTCGATTTCAGATCCTGGAACTTGTCGTAGGCACCATCGTATGAATTGTATGGATTGGCCGCACTTGAGCTCGTTTTGCCATTGACGTAATTCTCGCAATTGTAATGTCTGACCTTTTGGCCGCTGACGGTGCAGTCGCCGTAATTGCCGAAAACGTGCGTCCACCAGTCGCCGATATAAAATCTGCCGTTGCGCAGGGCCCATGCGACAAATCCGGAGCATGCCAGACCGTTGGGACCTTCATTGCGATCGGATGCAGCCGGGATTTGGCTGCTCCAGGGGATAACGTTGTTCTGGACGACTGTCGAACTCGTATAGCCATTGTATGCATTTTTTGTCAGATTCAGACCAAAAATACGAACATCCTGGCCCTTGGTCGGTTTGGTATCGTCGTTCGTCCATACATAGTGGCTTTCGGTGGAATATTTCGTCACCGAATGTGTATTGTCATAATATCTGATATAAAATGGGAACTGCAGTGCCAAAAATCTTGCAGCAATCACGACGCTCGCGCGAGTGCCGTATTCATCCGAACCTGACTTTTGAAGATATTTGGATACATATTCTGTATATATATCGCGATTGAATACTTTGGTCGTCTCTTCGTCGTATGCATTTTCGGGAAGATACGGGCGCGTGTTTGCATCGTGAAGAATTCTCGGTTTGTCACATTGATCTGTACTTGTATCCCGGATGCAGATGTCCTTTGTATAAGGCTTGAACTGGATCGTTTTGGTCGCTGTTACCGAAGGATTGGTTTTGGATTTGACGGTAAGCTTGACTTCGCGGACATTCAGGGTTCTGTTCGTCAGCATCGCTGTCTGCTTGTTGAAAACTTTATCCTTGGCATTTGTCGGGCCTGTAACGACGGGATCATCCCAGACCAGCGTTTTATCGGTCGCATTGCTCGGTGTTACCTTGACATTGAGCTTGAGCTCTTCATTAAAGAACAGCTTGGTGTCGGTCGTGGTGAATTCGATCGATTTGACCGGCGTGATGCATTTCTTATTTTCGCATACCTGATCCTTGGTGCAGATGACATCGCCGCAGAATTCGCTCGTGTCGTAGCACTTGTCCTGGTAGCACTTCTGATTGGTTGAACAGACAGTGTCTTTGCACAGATCCTTGTTGTCGATGCACTTTTTATTCACGCACGTCTGGTCTTTGCCGCAGATGACCTTGTCGCAGAATTCCGTGTCATCGTGGCATTTGTCCTGGTAGCACTTCTGATCGGCTTCACAGAGGATTCCACCGCATAAATCCTTGTCGTCGATGCAGAGGTCTTCGACACACGTCTGATTTTTGCCGCAAATCACATTGCCGCAGAAATCCTTATCGTCGTGGCAGACTTTTTCATAGCATTTCTGTCCGGTCTGGCAGAGTTTATCATCACAGATCAGGCTGCTTTCGACGCACTTTCCTTCGAAGCATGCATGTTCACTGTCACAGACGGTATTTCCGCAGAATGCACTGATGCTGTAGCAGTTGTTTTCCCAGCATTTCTGATCGGTTTCGCAGATGTGGTCGCCGCATCGATCATGGCAGGTTTCTTCAAAACACTCCTGATTGGTGCTGCAAATCACGTCTGCACAGAATTCCGAAATATCGTGGCACTCGTCCTCAAAACATTTTTGACCGGCATCGCATTCCTTATCGCCGCATTTCTGCTCACTTTGATCGACGCATGAACCATCCTGGCATGTCTGTGTCTCTCCGCAGATGGTTTCACCGCAGAATTCGGAATTGTCGTGACATGCGCCTTCGAAACATTTTTGATCATTGCCGCAAACTTCATCGCCGCAATTTTCCCCGGTTGGATCTATACACGATCCATTCTGGCACGTCTGAGTTTCACCGCAGATGATATCTCCGCAGAATTCCGAATCGTCATGGCATGCGCCTTCATAACATTTCTGGGATGCTTCACAGATTTCGTCGCCGCACTTTTTATCGGTATTCTCAATACATGAGCCATTCTGGCACGTCTGAGTTTCACCGCAGATGATATCTCCGCAGAATTCCGAATCGTCATGGCATGCGCCTTCGAAACACCTTTGATCTGTTTTGCAGATCTCATCACCGCATTTCTGCTCAGTTTTCTCAACACAGGATTCGTTTTCGCATGTCTGTGTTCCACTGCAGATAGTATCTCCGCAGAATTCAGAATTGTCATGGCATTTGTTCTGATAGCACTTTTGATTTGAGCCACAGACTTCATCACCGCATTTCTGCTCGGTTTTATCGACGCATGCGTTGTCCTGGCATACCTGAGTTTCGCTGCAGACGATATCGCCGCACATTTCCGAGAGGTCGTAACAGGTTCCTTCGTAGCATTTCTTGGAAGGACTGCGGCAGTCATCTGTGACAGTGCATGGGCAATGGGGACCGATACATATTTCTGTGTGGGCAGTGCTGCTTTCGTCATCGCATGCGGTGGTCAATGCGCAAAGTGAAGACAGGATCGAAATCAAAAAAATAAAGTGGGTATCAGACGATTTCATAGACAATCCTCTTGTTCAAAACAAAATGAACGGCAGTTTCCCTGCCGACAGAATGATATGTATCATAAATCGGTGTGAAATGGAGGAGTATTTAAGGCGGCGTATATGAATAGCCGCCTTCACGAAGCGTATGGCAAAGCCATTGCGAGTTATAATTAATTACTTACAGCAAAGGATTCGATTTCCTTATATTTATATTCATTGCCTTTCTCGGATACCGTGCCATTCTTGTAATAATAGTTATAGATATTGTCCATGCGGATGATGAACGAATCGTAGGATCTTGTCGGCTTACCATTATTAGGAACGTAGACCGAACCGTCGCTATTCTTCCTTATAACATAATTGCCTTTGTTATCTTTTACGCATTCAGTTTCGCTCCATCCGGAACAATTCTGGAAGTAAAACAGGGAATATTTTGTAACGACGGTGCCGTAGTCTGTGCTCCCGGCTTCGGCAACATAAATCGATTCAATCGTATCGTCTGCTTTGCGGTCGATGCCGAGGATCAGGGCAATGTGTCCGCCTCTGTCGGTACATCTGTTTCTGCCGTGCCAGAGCAGATCGCCGGCTTTTATCTTTTTCTGCAGTGCCGGCTCGTTGATATATTTGACATTCACAAAGTCCGTTCTGTCATTTAATGCATCTTCCTTGGTGTCCCCGCCTATTTTATCCGTGATGCAGGCACAGTTGCATTTGCCGCTGTCGCATGTGCAGCTGTCTGTAACTTTATAATCGCACGTACTTTTATCACACATGGAGGTTTGGTTCGTCGATTTCAGTTCCTTGAACTTATTATATGCATTTTCCAATTCGTTGAATGGATTGGCAACACTTGTGCTCATCTTGCCATTGACGTAATCCGGGCAGTTATAATGTCTGACTTTTTTTCCGCCGACGGTACAGCTGCCGTAATTGGCGAAGATATTTGTCCACCAGTCGCCGAGATATAATCTGCCGTTGCGCAGTGCCCACGAAACAAATCCGCAGCATGCCAGGCCGTTGCCTTCGGGGCTGGGATCGCGTTCATTTGTTTGCTGGCTGGTGGGCTTGATCGGGCAGCTCCAGGGAACAACATTGTTCTGTACGACGGTCGAACACGTATAGCCATTGTAGGCTTTGGGTGTCAGGTTTAGACCGTAAATGCGGACATCCTGTGCCTTGGTAGGTTTGGTGTCGTCGTTCGTCCAGACATAGTGACTTTCTGTGGAATATTTCGTCACCGTATGTGTATTGTCATAATATCTGACATAAAATGGGAACTGAAGTGTCAGGAATCTTGCGGCCATGACGACGCTTGCGCGCGTGCCGAATTCATCCTTCTGAAGATATTTGGATACATATTCCGTGTATATATCGTTGTTGAAAACTTTGGTCGTTTCCTCATCGTATGCAGGTTTGCCATTATTGCAGGGAAGAAACGGGTATTCGCTCGCCTTGTGAAGAATTCTGGGCTTGTCACATTTACCTATTTTATTAAGGGTACAGACTGCTTTCGTATAAGGCTTGAACAGGATCGTCTTTGTCGCAGTCACCGAGGGATTGGCAGTGGATGTGACGGTCAGTTTGACTTCCCGGACATTCAGGGTTCTGTTCGTGAGGGTAGTTGTCTGCTTGTTAAAGACTTTATCTTCGACTCCGGAAGGACCTGTAACTGAGACCTTCCATTCCACCGTTTTATCTTTTGCATTCTCTGGCAGTACCTTGACATCAACCTTGAGTTCTTCGTTAAAGAGCAGTTTGTCGTCTGTCGTGACGAATTCAATGGATTTGACCGAAGCAATGCATACATTATTTTCGCATGTCTGATCCTGTTCGCAAACGATATCACCGCAGAACTCGTCGTTTTTGTAGCATTTATTATGGTAACATTTTTCATCGGCTTGACAGACAGTATCATTGCACAAATCCTTGTTGTCCATACATTGGTCTTCGACACAGGTCTGTGTCTCTCCGCAGATGGTTTCACCGCAGAATTCGGAATTGTCGTGGCATGCTTCTTCAAAGCATTTTTGATCATTGCCGCAAACTTCATCGCCGCATTTTTGCTCACTTTGATCGACGCATGAACCATCTTTGCATGTCTGTGTTTCACCGCAGATAATATCTCCGCAGAATTCGGAATTGTCGTGGCATGCGCCTTCGAAACATTTTTGATCATTGCCGCAAACTTCATCGCCGCAATTTTCCCCACCAGGCTCTACACATGATCCATTCTGGCACGTCTGTGTTTCACTGCAGATGATATCTCCGCAGAATTCGGAATTGTCATGGCATGCGCCTTCGAAACACCTTTGATCTGTTTTGCAGAGCTCATCACCGCATTTCTGCTCAGTTTTCTCAACACAGGATTCGTTTTCGCATGTCTGTTTTCCACTGCAGATGATATCTCCGCAGAATTCGGAATTGTCATGGCATTTGTTCTGATAGCACTTCTGATTTGAGCTGCAGACTTCATTACCGCATTTCTGCTCTGTTTTATCGACGCATGAATTATCCTGGCATACCTGGGTTTCGCTGCAGACGATATTGCCGCACATTTCCGAGAGGTCGTAGCATGTTCCCTCGTAACATTTCTGAGAAGGAGTGCGGCAGTCGTCCGTGACTGTGCACGGACAATGGGGATCGGTACATGTTTCTGTACGGGCAGTGGTGCTGTCGTCGTCACATGCTGTGTTCAATACACAGAATGCTGCGATCACGGAAATGATACCAATACGATGTCTGGATAATTGCATCTTCATACTCCGTTATGTTGAGGAAATTCGTTGCGTGGAACGCATGTACCGGGATTAGTTGTTTGTTGTTCGCTGTTTTCGTCTTAGCCGCAGGATGCCTGCCAAAAGCAGGCCGATGGCAAACAGGGACGGTGGTGAGCTGCGGCGTTTGGTCGTATCACAGCCGCAATCCTCCTCATTATAAACGAGGACGTCGGCTTCAGTGTAGCAATTTTCGTCGATTTTGCCATCGCAGTCGTTGTCTTTTCCGTCACAGATTTCTTTGGAAGGGATGCATTCCTCAGATGTCTCACATACGTCGTCTTCGTCTGTTTTACCGTCGCAATCATTGTCCTTTCCGTCACAGATTTCATCGGAAGGGATGCAGTCTTCTGGCGTCTCGCATACATCGTCTTCGTCGATTTTCCCGTCGCAGTCGTTGTCCTTTTCATCACAGACTTCGGGTTCCGGAACGCAGCAGACGTTGTCTTCGTCGACTTGTCCGTCGCAGTCGTTGTCCTTTTCATCACAGACTTCGGGTTCCGGAACGCAGCAGACGTTGTCTTCGTCGACTTGTCCGTCGCAGTCGTTGTCTTTTCCATCGCAGATTTCCGGAACGCAGCAGACGTTGTCTTCGTCGACTTGCCCGTCGCAGTCGTTGTCCTTTTCGTCACAGACTTCGGGTTCCGGAACGCAGCACACGTTGTCCTCGTCGACCTCTCCATCGCAGTCGTTGTCCTTTTCATCACAGACTTCGGGTTCCGGAACGCAGCACACGTTGTCTTCATCGACCTCTCCATCGCAGTCGTTGTCCTTTTCGTCGCAGATTTCGGGTTCCGGAACGCAGCAGACATTATCTTCATCGACCTCTCCATCGCAGTCATCATCAATGCTGTTGCATGTTTCTGCGCTTGGAGTGCAGGCCGCATCTGCAAAAAAGCCGAGGTGGGTCGGAACGCTGCGTTCGTGTCCATCGCTTGGGGAATTGACGGCACCTTTTCCGGAAATGACCATGGCGGATGAACCGCCGCCGTCCATGTTGACTCCGTTGTAGGCGCCCAGCGCAAGCAAACAGTCCGAAAGCGCCGAAAGAGACATACCAACGCGCTTTTTTCTTCGGCCATCGACGACGATCATATAGAAATACCGGCCGGTTTTATCGATACCTACGGCAGTTCTCGGGTGTGTCGTTTTAGAAAAGCTGCCGTTTCCGTTATCGACTTTCTTGCCGTCCTTCAGAAGCCAGTTGCTTCCGGATGTCGCATTATACATGAGTTTTCTGACACTCGAGGAATCACCTTGGTAGTATTTGTTATTTTTGTCAAAGCCAATGGTTTTGCGCGTGTTGTCTCCGTATACTTCGCCATTGCTTTTTTGATAACCCAGGGCATAGCCTTTTTTGTCAAAAAAGGCTGTGTTGATGGCAACTTTGACGCCATATTGGGAGACGAATTTGGATGGCGTGATTTTTTTTCCTTTCAGATTCGGGGTGACATAGGGAACGACACCCTTGGCCTGGAGATCGACTTTAAGGACGAATATCTGGTGCGTTGAATCCTCTATATGGCAGTAATCTATGCCGTGAAAAACTTCTCCGGAATCGGATGAACAGCTTTTGGCGCAGATGGATTCGGCATAAACCGGGATTGACCACAGAAAACAAAGCAGGAAAAAAATAAGTGAAATGCGCATATTATCTCCTCAATGTATGACTTTGTCTTAAATGTAAGAGAAAAGATGACTCTGCGTTTTGCATGGACGCAGTCTATGGGCCGAAGTGTGCGCTGTGGGCACGTTCCTGAAAAATCATAATTTCGATCGATTGCGTCGCAAAGTGAATAATCCCGCCAGAATCAACATGATGATGACTGCCGAAAGTGGCTTGTCTGCCGGGTGCCCTGGATGACTCGAGCAGTCGGGAGATTTCAGGTATACATCAGCATCCACGGAATCATCCTTTGAATCTGTGCAGCCTTCATCGATTTTCCCGTCGCAGTCGTTGTCCTTTCCGTCGCATATTTCTTCGGAAGGAACACAGCTTTCAGGTTCCCTGCATACATCTTCTTCGTCGACCAGTCCATCGCAGTCATTGTCTTTCTGATCGCATATTTCTTCAGAAGGTTTGCATCCTTCCGGGACATTGCATACGTCGTCTTCGTCGACTTCGCCATCGCAGTCATTGTCCTTTTGGTCACAAATTTCTTCAAAAGGTTCACATTCTTCGGGACATATGCCGTCTTCGTCGATTTCACCGTCGCAGTCGTTGTCCTTGCCGTCGCAGATTTCGGGTACGCAGCACACGTCGTCCTCGTCGATTTCGCCGTCGCAGTCATTGTCCTTCTGGTCGCAGATTTCCGGTTCCGGTTCGCAGCAGATATTGTCCTCGTCGATCTGTCCGTCGCAGTCGTTGTCCTTGCCGTCGCAGACTTCGGGTACGCAGCAAACATTGTCTTCATCGATTTCGCCGTCGCAGTCGTTGTCTTTCTGGTCACAGATTTCGGGTTCCGGTGTGCAGCATACGTTGTCTTCGTCGACTTCGCCGTCACAGTCGTTGTCTTTGCCGTCGCAGACTTCGGGTTTGCAGCAGACGTTGTCTTCGTCGATCTGACCGTCGCAGTCATTGTCCTTTCCGTCGCAGACTTCGGTTTCGGGTTTGCAGCATACGTTGTCCTCATCGACCTGTCCGTCGCAGTCGTTGTCCTTGCCGTCGCAGACTTCGGTTTCGGGCACGCAGCATACATTGTCTTCATCGACCTGTCCGTCGCAGTCATCGTCGATATTGTTGCATTTTTCAGGTTCCGGTGTGCAGGTTTTGTCGGCAAAGAATCCGAGATGGGTTCTCACGCTGCGTTCGCTGCCGTCGCTCGGTGAATTCTTGACCTTTCCGCCGACGACCATCGTCGAGGAACCGCCGCCGTCCATGTTGACGCCATTGTAAGCACCGAGAGCAATCAGGCAGTCTGCAAGTGTGGATGTAGACATGCCCTGGCGTTTGGTGCGCCTGCCGTCGACGACGACCATATAAAAGTATCGCCCGGTTTTATCGGCACCCACGGCAGTCCTTGGATGTTTGCTCGTTTGGAAGCTGTCTGAGCTGAACGATTGTTTTACGCCGTCCTTGATGAGCACTGGACTGCCGGATGTCGCGTTGTACATGAGATCGTGGATCGCGTCGGTGTCGCCCTGATAGTATTTATTATTCTGGTCAAATCCGATCGCATGGTAACCGTCGGTTCCATAGACTGTTCCATTGCTCTTCTGGAAACCGAGAGCGCCTGATCCATTGAAGAAAGCTGTATTGATGGCGACCTGAACGCCGTATTTTGAGGCGAATTTGGACGTTGTCATTCCCTTTTCTTTGGGATTGACAAAAGGTTTGATGCCTTTGGCCTGCAAATCGACTTTCAGGATAAAGATCTGATGCGTTGAATCCTGAATATGACAATATTCGATGCCATGATATACGGTGCCGGAGTCCGATGCACAGCTGTTTGCGCATAAGGATTCGGCATAGACCGGGAATGTCCAGAGAAAGCAGAACAGAAAAAAGATTACTCGAAAGGAAGCGCGCATATTAACTCCTTTCATATGAGGTACCGTTTTTTAAGGAGGGGGAGTGGGGGCGCATGGGGTTGTAATTAAAAGAAGAGGCGCCGGCGTATGCCGCAGGGCATAGCCGGCGCGGCGAAGCGTAGTGGCCCGGGCCACAAGCGCGCCGCCGGTAAAAACTCTCAGATTATGGACGGGCATCCTTTGTACGTCTGCGGCGAAGTGAGGTGATGCATCCCAGCAGAAGCAGGCCAATGGCGGCAAAACCGGAGTGGCTGGCCGGACGTTTTACGCTGCATCCGCAGTCTTCTTCGGCATAGTCATTCGTTTCTTCCTCGCCGGGGGCACCGCAGTCGTCCTCATCGTCATGGCAGTCGTTTCCGGTGCCGCTGCAGACGTCGTCTTCGTCGATTTCGCCGTCGCAGTCGTTGTCCTTTTGGTCACAGATTTCTTCGGCCGGAACGCATTGCTCTGCATTGCAGACATCATCTTCGTCGATTTGTCCGTCGCAGTCGTTGTCCTTTTGGTCGCATATTTCTTCTGCCGGAACACATTGCTCTGCATTGCAGACATCATCTTCGTCGACTTTTCCGTCGCAGTCGTTGTCCTTTTGATCGCATATTTCTTCGACAGGAACGCATTGCTCTGCATTGCAGACATCATCTTCGTCGACTTTTCCGTCGCAGTCGTTGTCCTTTTGATCGCATATTTCTTCTGCCGGAACGCATTGCTCTGCATTGCAGACATCATCTTCGTCGATCTGTCCGTTGCAGTTGTTGTCCTTTTGGTCACAGATTTCCGGCTGATAGGAACAGGGTTTGACGAGAGGGCCACCGATGCGCAATGTGCTGTAATACATGGGTTTGTCATATCCGCTGCTGTTCTTTAAGGCAGGCCCTGCGGATTCGTCGAATTCCTTGCCATTAAAGGAAAAACACAGAAGATTATCGGCATTTCTGCCGCAGATGTCGGCTTTGCCGTCCCCGTTGATATCACCCATGCGGAGGGTTCTGAACTGATCGGCTATATTCCATCCATTACTATCGCTCATGGCTTTGATATCATAGTGATCGTCAAAACCGGTTCCGTTGGATGCGTAGCATACTAAGCCGGAATCGGCCCGGATGCAGAAGTCGTCTTTGCCATCGCCATTAAAATCGCCAAATCGCAGCGAGGATGCTTTGTCGTAGTCGAGCCCTCCGCTGGAATCCTTGAATTCAGGGCCTGCAATTTCAGCTCCGAAGCCGGATTCCTGCGACAGGTGGCAAATGATCTTTTTGGCATTGCGTGCGCAGATGTCGGCGCGATGATCGCCGTTGATATCGGCCATTCGTATTGTCGAATAGTATTCCGGCTTGTTCCAGTCGTTTGCGTCGCTCCATTCTGCTGCCAGAATGGCATCCTGGAATTTATCGCCATCGGACAGCATGCATTTAAAGCCTGTTTTGTCGCGTGCACAAATATCTGTTTTGCCGTCACCATTGACGTCTCCGGTACGGATGGTCGAGTAATATTCGGGTTTATTCCAGTTGCTGGCATCTGACATATTGCCGACTTCGACGGGATTGCCCCAGCCGGATTCGAGGGAAGGATAGCATTTGAATCCATCCTTAAAGCGCGCACACATGTCGTCCCGGCCGTCGCCGTCGATATCGGCAAACCGAATGGTCGAATAGTACTGGACGTCGTCGTACCCATCCTTGTCGGACATGGGAATGATCGGCAATGCATCGCCAAATTCCATGCCTTTGGAAGGCCAGCAGGTGACGCCATCCTTGTCGCGTGCGCAGATATCGGCTTTGTTATCGCCATTGATATCGGCAAAACGAATGGTGGCGTAATGTTCTGTTTTGTTCCATCCGGCATCGTTGCTCAAATCGAGTACATGCTTGAGTTTTGTCGGCGTATTCTGACTGGAAATGACACAGGAAATGCCATTCTTGTTGCGAATGCAGATATCCGCTTTGCCATCGCCATCGATATCGGTGCTCTGTGTATCGTAGTTCATGACCTGATACATGGAATCGCCGGAGATATCACATGCACCGTCTTCATCGACTTTGCCGTCGCAGTCATCATCGATGAGGTTGCAAGTCTCTTCTGAGGGGCTGCAGGTTTTATTTGCAAAAAATCCGAGATGAACAGAGACTTTGCGCTCGTACCCGCGTTTGCCGCTTTTTGTCGTACTCGGTGAATTGACGACGCCATCATTGGGTTTGCCGGCAATGACCATCGTCGTGGAACCGCCGCCATCCAGGTTGACGCCAGTGTATACGCCCAGGCGGACCATTTCTTTTGAGATTTCTGTAAAAGTCATGCCTTCGTTTTTGCCGGCTTCGCGGCCATCGACGACAATCATGTAGAAATATCGTCCGGTTTTATCAATACCGGCGACTGTTCTGGGGGCTCTGGTGGTGTCTCCCGTCCGCGAAACGGCTTTTCCTTCTTTGACAAGATAGGTGGAACCGGATACGGCGCTGTACATTGCTTTTTGATGTTCTGTACCGAACAGGAATGCATTATTCTGCGTAAAGCCAATGGTTGCCTTGTGAGAGTTGGATTCCAGATAGTATTGATAAGGGGATCCTTCGCTGGCGGTATATCCTCTGGCTCGCAGGGTTCCCTTGCCTGTACTCGGGTCATATCCCTTGCCATCGTTGTAATCAAAGAAAGAGGCATTGACGGCGACCTGAGTTTTATATTTTTTGACGAATTCAGAAGTCACCATCGCATTGCAGCGGACGGTATCGCCGGTTTTCGTGCAGTCTTCCGGAGTAACGTACGGTCTGACGCCCTTTGCCTGCAGATCGACCTTCAGAATGTACAGATGATTTTTGGGGGTATCTACTTTTTCGTGCCAGTAGTCGATTCCCCAATAGACATTTTCGGGCTCTGCATAACAAAGGGACGATCCCAGAAAACTCAATAATAAAGCCGAAAAAATGATCTTTTTATGCATTTTGGATACTCCGGAGAATAATTTGAGCTTGTATATATTGTCGAATTGAACGGGATAAGAGGTGTGACAGGATATCAATCAAATGGCGCCGGCGTATGCCGCAGGGCATAGCCGGCGCGGCGAAGCGTAGTGGCCCGGGCCACAAGCGCGCCGCCGGTAAAAACTCTCAGATTATGGACGGGCATCCTTTGCGCGTCTGCGGCGAAGTGAGGTGATGCATCCCAGCAGAAGCAGGCCAATGGCGGCAAAACCGGAGTGGCTGGCCGGACGTTTTACGCTGCATCCGCAGTCTTCTTCGGCGTAGGCATGCCTTT
>JAFRYG010000209.1 GCA_017441205.1 Pseudomonadota bacterium | reverse complement strand
GGGGGCCGAGAGTTTTAGCGTTCGGTGAACGGTAAAACTCGCAGAGCCCAGTGAACAAAGGCTAATCATGAGTCGATTGCCGATAGGCAAAAGAGACGAAATGAGTAGCCTATTGTGAACTGTAGTAGGGGGTGTTCACAAACGAACACCCCCTGCCGCGTAAGCGTACAAAAAAATCGCCTGTCGGCGCTCCGGCTCGTGCCAGGCCGTTGCTCACTATTACGTAGTCAGAGAAAGATGCCTGAGCGATCGATACATCTCATTGCCGTCATGCAGACGAACCTTGCGAATGGTTTTGGCTTTTTTAAAACAGGGTTCGAGCGTTTCCTGAACAAACCGTTCCGCTGCATCATGCATGAACATGGTGACTTCTATCGTGCGATGATCGCGTGAAATAATAGCTTCGCGCAAGGTTTCCGGAACTTTTCTGTCGCTGCAGATGGGAACCGTCACCAGTTTTGCCTGTTCTTTGTCTTCGCCGTCGACGGGTTTTGCACCGGGAATGGAAGTAAGTTTGGGTATCTGGGACTGATCCGTAAATATATAGGAGATCGTCTGGGCATAAACGAAATCCGGAAGATGCGAGAGCTTTGCATTCAAAACGGGGAGAATTTCGTGGCTCTGGATAGCTTCGTAAAAATGGTAGGCGCAAATTTTCATGAATGCGCGCGTGGATGTATCCGGGAATTTTTCACAGAACAATGAGTATTGTTTTCTGAACGTTGCCACCAAATCGTCGACGTATTCCGGGTTTACGGTATCCCAGGGTTCGACGGCAGAAAACGCGAATGATCTTGGAATGAGGCCGACAGGCATGAGGCGGGCAAAGATGTAGTCGCCGGGTTTGGGCATATTGGTGAAGGAAATGAAAGCGTTCTGAATGCCCGGATTGGTCATGCTCTGCAGAACGGCCAGTCCGAGAGCACCGCGTTCGACGCGATACAGATCGAAGTGAGACGCCTTCAGGAGCTCCATGCCCTGGTATTTTTGCTGGTCAATTTTGAATGCCGCCTGAATTTCGCTTTGTTTGTGACCGATAAAGAAAGGATAATCGTGCGTGAGCATGCTGTAAAAGAACTCCATATCCATGGGATTGGCGTTCGATACAGCCCCCTGCTGAAATGCATAATTCCGGAACTGTGCATAGGTTCCGGCAAGTTCATTGGTCAGAAAGAATGAACGCGTTGCATTGAGTATATGCACGTACCTGAACCGTGAGAGCTTTTGCATCGGAAAAGTATCTGTCCAATGCTTATCCAGCGGATAGTGTGAAAGCTCAGAACACGGCCATGGCGTAATATCTTGATTGGCCATATCAGGTCTCGTTTGGTCTGATTGCGTACTTGGATACGTAGCATGCGTCTTCGCCAAGTTCTTCTTCAATACGCATGAGCTGATTGTATTTGGCGATCCGTTCCGAGTGGGCCATACCGCCGGCTTTGAGCATGCGGCTGTTGGTGGCGACACACAGGTCCGCGATAAATGTGTCTTCGGTCTCGCCGGAACGGTGGCTGATGATGGTCGTAAAGCCGTTTCTCTGGGCTGTACGAATGGCATCCAGAGTTTCGGTCAGCGTACCGATCTGATTGGGTTTGATGACGATGCCGTTGGCTGCACGGGATTCAATGCCCTGTTGGAGAAGTTTGGCATTGGTCACGAACAGATCGTCGCCGATGATGTGGATATTATGATGTTTCGCCGTAAATTTTTTCCATGCAGCCCAATCATTCTGATCGAAAGGATCTTCGATGGCGAGGATGGGGTAGTCCTTGAGCGTCTCATCATAATATTCGGCGAGTTTATCGCTTTTTATTGTCAAACCCTCGCCGCGCAGTTCGTATACTTTATCGTTTGGATAATAAAACTCGCTTGCTGCGCAGTCGAGCGAAATCAGGAAGTGATCGCCCGGTTTGTAACCGGCTTTGGTAATGGCCTCGAGAATGAGGTCGATGGCTTCTTTCGTGTGCGCGATTTGGGGGGCGAATCCGCCTTCGTCGACGACAGCGGTTGAAAGACCTTTTTCGTGGAGAATGATGCGCATGGCGTGAAAGACTTCACTGGACGCTCGCACGGCTTCGGAAAATGTCGGCAAGCCGACCGGAGCAATCGCGAATTCCTGGATATCCAGTTCGTTGTCGACGTGTACGCCGCCATTGATGATATTGCACAGGGGAACCGGCAGGCTGTTCGCCTGAACGCCGCCGAGGTATCGGTACAGGGGCATTTCGAGGCTGTTGGCTGCAGCTTTTGCAGCGGCAAGAGAAACAGCAAGAATCGCATTTGCACCAAGCATTGCCTTGTTTTCGGTATCATCCAGATGGCACATCAGCCTGTCGACCAGATCCTGCGCGGTCGCATCAATCCCGTTGATTTCCGGCGCGATAATGTCGCGAATGCCATTGATGGCCTTGATGACGCCTTTGCCGCCATAACGTTTGATATCCTTGTCCCTGTGTTCGAGGGCTTCGTGAATTCCCGTCGAAGCTCCCGACGGAACGCTGGCGCGTCCAAACGCACCATTGGCCAGTTCGACATCAACTTCAATCGTCGGATTTCCTCTCGAATCCAGAATTTCCCGGGCAAAAATATCAATAATCTCGGTCATGTTAAGGTCTCTTTTACTGAATGGCGGGACAAATAAAATAACAGGTCCGAACGGCAAACCTTTGGATTGCTCGAATCCTGTGCCCGAAGTTCAGCCTGTTCCCATTCGGTATATATACCCGAGCAATGCCTGTGACAATGCTTTTGGGCTAAAATCAATCCTCCCGGTTTGACGTTTCTGAAATATGGATAAACCATGCACCGATTTTTCAAAAAGAGGATAATGGATTGCCGAGGGGGTAGCGGCGTATTGCCCAAAGGGCAATAGACGCGCAGGGGGAGACTTCCCCCTCAGGAAAAATCAAAGGGCAGGGGAGATTCCTTCAATCCGACAATTTCGAGGCCGGCTTCGGTGAGCATGTCCGTGTCGGGGTCCAGTCTAAAGACTTTTGGCGGTTTTTTATCAGCAGATACAAACAGAAGGACTTGATCTGCATCGGCAAAATAAGTTCTCTGAACGAGCAGATCCTCGAGCATGAGTTCGGGCATTTCTGCAGCCATGGACACGGTACCCAGAATGATTTCGCCATCATCCGCATCGCGAAAATCCCGCATTTTTCGGAGATGATGGGCATACTCAATTGCATCTTCGGCCGGATAGATTTCCTTGAATGCCGTGATTTCAATGTAGGGAAAAACTTCGGAACCCGGTTCCGGCGTATCCTGCGGCAGATAGCGGTGTCCGGTGAGCATTCCGTGGGCTTTGCGCTGACTCGCATGATAGATGAGCTCTTCGAGCACATCGGCAAAGAGATAGATGCGGCGAGGCTGTTCCGGACCAAGGTGGGTGACGAGGATTTCATCGGTCGTCGCAGGAGGGGACTTTTTCTGTATAGGGTTCATGGAAACTCCGGGAAATTGTCGTCGGATTGTGATTCCGGGACGAATATTGTCCATGCCAATACAACGCTGCAGGCGGTTTGTCGAGTCTGTGACGGACTTTTTGTCCATGAACCGGAGTGGAGTAAAGATGTTCCATGGGCAGGGACGTTTGCATGTAAAAGCCTGATATTTGGTAGAATTTAAAATTGGCATATACTTTGCTAAAAACTGCATCCGGTTAAGCCGGAGCTAAGTGTTGAGCCGCTTCCGGTATGAGAACGCGTCCCATCTTCAGTTGGGTGGGCTATTGAAAAAGAGGCATTTCAAATGGCTAATGGTGTGAATGTAAAACCTGCTAATGGAAAACTTGGTATCCTTATTCCTGGTCTTGGCGCAGTGTCCACGACCATGATCGCCGGCGTATTTGATATTCTGGCCGGCAACGGACTGCCCATCGGTTCTGTCACACAGATGGGGCGCATCCGCCTCGGAAAACGTACCGAAAAACGCAATCCGCTCATCAAGGATTTCGTTCCATTGGCTGAACTCAAGGATATCGTTTTCGGGGCATGGGATGTTCATGGCGAAAATGCTTATGAAGTCTGCAAACGTTCCGGCGTTCTTGAGGATAAACACCTCGATCCCATTCGCGCTCAGCTCGAAGCCATTAAACCGATGGACGCCGTGTTCGATCACGATTACTGCCATAACATCGAAGTCAAGCACGCCAAGACTGCTGCGACGAAATACGATCTCGCCCTGCAGGTCATGGATGATATCAAAAACTTCAAGGCCGCCAATGGCTGCGACCGCCTTTTGATGCTGTGGTGCGGTTCGACGGAATGCTATACGCCCTGCGAAGACTGCCATCAGACGATCGAAGCCCTCGAAAAGGCGATGAAGGCCAATGATCCCCGTATCAGCCCGTCCATGATTTATGCCTATGCGGCATTGATGAGCCACGTTCCCTATGCCAATGGCGCACCCAATCTCACGGTTGATACGCCGGCGCTCATTCAGCTCGCTCTTCGCGAAAAAGTCGCCATCATGGGCAAAGACTTCAAAACCGGTCAGACCCTCATGAAGACGATCGTTGCTCCTGGCCTTCGCGCCCGCTGCCTCGGTCTCAATGGCTGGTTCTCGACCAATATCCTCGGCAACCGCGACGGCGAAGTCCTCGACGATCCCGGTTCGTTCAAGACGAAGGAAGTCTCCAAGCTCTCCGTTATCGAGCATATCCTGGATGGAAAGACTTTCCCCGATCTTTACAGCCACTACTGTCACAAAGTCCGCATCGAGTATTATCCGCCCCGCGGCGATGCCAAAGAAGGTTGGGATAACATCGATATCTTCGGATGGCTCGGCTATCCAATGCAGATCAAGATCAATTTCCTTTGCCGCGACTCCATTCTGGCTGCCCCCGTTGCACTTGATATCGCTTTGAGCATGGATCTTGCTCAGCGCTGTGGTTTCTATGGGATCCAGGAATGGCTCTCCTTCTTCTTCAAGAGCCCGGAAGTCCGCGAGGGTCTTTATCCTGAACACGATCTCTTCATTCAGAAGACGAAATACAAAAACACCCTTCGCTACATCATGGGCGAAGAACTCATCACCCACCTCGGACTCGATTATTACGCCGAAGAGGATAAATAATTATCCAGTTTTTCATTTTCTGGCGCAATCTTGCGCCAGTTTCCCTGTTGTTCCATGAGATGTTCCCATTTCCTCCCAGTGAGGTCCGACATGCTAGAACTAACGAAAACAGCACGAAAAAAATATGCCTCCGCCATGAAAACCCCAAAACAGGCAGTCATTCTGGCTGCAGGTCTGGGAAGCAGATTGGCCAAGACTTCTGACGATATCAAACCCCTCAAGCTCGTCGGCGGCATGAGCCTCATTCAGAGGAACATCCAGCATCTTGCCGATTGCGGCATCGAAGAAGTCGTCATCGTGACTGGCTATCATGCCGACATTCTCGAAAGCACCCTGCGCGAGGATTGCAAGAATATCCCGGTCAAACTGACCTTCGTATTCAATTCGGAATACCGGAAATCGAACGGAATCAGTGTTTTGTGCGCCAGAAACGCCATCAACGGGAACTTCATTCTGACCATGGCGGATCATATCTTTGAACCCGAAATGATCCAGGATGCTGTCTCCATTATTCCTCCGAAACACGGTGCTTTGCTCTGTGTCGATTACAAACTCTCGGAAGTTTTCGACATGGATGATGCCACAAAGGTCTGCGTGCGTGACGGAAAGGTCGCTGCCATCGGCAAACAGATTACCGGCTATAACGCTGTCGATACGGGGCTCTTCGTCTGTACGCCGACGCTGTTCAGCGCACTCGAACAGGCAGCCGATGCCTCCCCAAAACACGACTGCTCACTTTCGGAAGGCATCGCAACGCTGATGAAAACCGGCCGCATGGCCGTCAAGGATATCGGCGCGCTCAAATGGCAGGATGTCGATGACGATATGATGCTTCATCAGGCTGAAACCATGGTTCAGGAACTTCAGGGATAAATCCGGGAATAAATCCTGACTGACGGCCCTTCTTCAGGAAGGGCTTTTTGGTATGACTGTTTCAGGGACTCTGTTTCTGAATCAGGTCAGATGCCAAACATAAAAAACTTGCTTTTAGGCTGACTTCGTTCTTAATAGCGACGACTTATGAGGTCTTCCTTCTTTTCTGGATGTTCAATGATTTCCAAATATACGTTCCCTTTTCTCGTTGTAATGATTTGCTGCCTGCTGACGGCCTGCGGCGCCGGAAACCTGCAGACAAAGGACTTTAACCAGCCCTACTACTTCTCTATTGATGAAGAGGCTAAGATCAGCGATAGCGACGAGAATATGGAGATCCTCAAGACGGTTCAGAAGTATCGCGACGCCATCTCCAACAAGGATATCGGCACGCTCCGTTCGATGATTTCTTCCGATTATTACGAAAATGCTTCCACGACCGATGATCTGACCGATGATTACGGCAATGAGCGAATCGAAGAAATTCTGAGCGACTACCTGTCACAGTCTGTCAAGGATATCCGCTATATCATTCAGATCAAACAGCTGACAAAAGAAGGCATGGAATACCATGTCGATTATCAGTACATCTGGAACTTCCGCTACGAAGTTGCCGGCCAGTCTTACTGGCAGTCTAAAAATGATACCAACCGCATGACGCTCGTTCGCGAAAATAACGAATGGAAAATTAAGGGCGGCCTGTAGTTTCATTATGCTGGACGACATCGCTATTGGCCTGTAGCCAATACGCGACGTCTCCGTGGCTATTCGCTGCGCGAATACGCCCCGGATCTTTATGGTTTGATTAGCCGTGCGCAGTATCTTGTTGTACGGCTAGTTCCAGCGCGTCTGTTCTTTCGGGGAATTATTGATATTCGGCATCAGTTTGCCCAGCTTGCGGTATTCGAGTTCCGCAGATCGGACGAGCAGATGCTGGGTTACGCATTTTTGTTCCGATCCATACGCAATTGATGCTGCACGAAGAACTGCTTCCTTAATGTGGCCGCCAGACAGTTCAAAAACTTCGGCCAGATACGCAAGATTGACATCCTCTGAACGCGGAATGGCTGGCGAAAGAAACTTATTCCACAGCGTAAGCCGCGCTTTGAAGTCGGGCAAATCGAAGGGAACCCGAAACCGGATTCGACGCATAAAGGCTTCATCAATGCCGGATTCAAAGTTGGATGTCAGAATGCTGACGCCGCTGAACCGTTCGAGCCTCTGCAGCAGATAATTGACTTCCAGATTGGCGTATCGGTCGACACTCGATTTGACTTCCGTTCGCTTGCTGAAAATGGAATCCGCTTCGTCGAACAGAAGCAGAATTTCCCCTTCTTCGGCAGCATTGAAGAGCTCGGCCAGATGTTTTTCGGTTTCACCGATGTATTTCGAGACGAGCTGCGAAAGATCGACCCGATAGAGCTCGAGCTGAAGTTCCGTCGCAACGACCTGGGCGCCATACGTCTTGCCGGTTCCGGGAGGTCCGCAAAAAAGTGCAGCCAAACCAAGACCATAGGGCATAGATCGTTCAAACCCCCAATTCTTTGCCAGATCTTTTCGATGCTTTGCGTACATCAGCAGATCTTCGAGAGCCGTCTGACATTCCGGCGTCACGATGAGCTGATCCATCGATACGCGCGCCGGTTCCGGCGTCGCCAGACTGCCCAGTCCCTCAAGGGAAAGATCCCGCGCCTGCTGGGCGATTTTCTTGTAGTAGTCTTCTTCGGATTCGGCAGGCTGGACGTTTGCAAGATTCAATGCTTCCTGCATCTGTCCCTGGGTGAGCAGAAACTGGCCGGCCAGCTGGGATATCCAGTTTTCGGACAGTTTGTCTCCGGCGAGTTCCTTCCATATCTGTTCGCGCTGCTTGCGTCCGGGCATGGGAACCCGAATATGACATTCCGGACTGACTCGCAGAAAATCCGGTTTGTCTGCGGTAATCAGCCAGATCGAACAACAGCCGGAATCCTCGAACATTTCGACGATTTGGTATATGCCGTCGTTCCAGCGTTCACACCATTTGCTGACGTTTTTCAGGATAATGGCGTCATGGCGCAGAACTGCCATCGCAATCGCATGGCTGATCTTTTGTCTGGCCATATCAAGCGTCAAATCCGGTGTCAGATCCACGATGTATCCGCCATCAAGATTCAGACGTTGGGCAATATGCCGGGCGATTTGGATCTTTCCTGCGCCTGCAGATCCCTGAATCACGATTGTGCCCTTGCATTTTTGAGTGATTTTTTTAAGGACGGGTTTGAGCTGTGGATCAATATGTCTGAGCAGCATCGCCTCTGTGCGATTGTCATTGGAGACGCCTTCTGACGTCAGGTATTCGACGACATACGGGAGAATATTGAGTTCTGAGGCAGCAAGCGAGGATTGAGGATTGATCGAAATGATCCTGCTCCGGAACAGAATGCTGCTGCGGGGATCCAATGCAGATTCAGTTGGCGTCGTATCTGCTGTTTCGGACAAAAAGTGCGTGATAAACCCCCATCGCGGCTGCCCGGGATTCTGTTCCGACATGACGAAGCGAAGCGCTCTGAGCATTGGCCAGTCTTTGTAAATCGTGACCATAACGGCCAAAAGCGCGATTTCTTCCGGAGAAAGCAAGAGCCGGCTGTCCAGGGATTCCCAGCGCTGGGCGAGCGTATCCCCATGCACGCTCATTTCGATGAGCTGACTCCAAAAACGCGTAAAGTTTATGCCATCCCAATCCGAAAGCTCCTTCTGAAGAGATTCGGAATAGGAAAGCATATTCTGACTCAGCTGTTTGAAGCGAATTCGCAGTTCATCCGGCCACCCGAGCTGCAGCTTGTCATCGAACCGAATCCAGCCCTCCTGCCACCCGCGCCACATCCAGCGACCGATGAGTGAAACAACATATTGCTTTAATAGTATTTGAAATGTCATGACCTATAGGACGTGTTTGTTTCGAAATCAGTGGTTGAACCAGCGTTCATGCCGTTTTCTGATTGCGATAATTATTGAATATTCCTAATCCTGAATCAGTTGATAGGACAATGCATATCGTATTGAGTCTGATTGTTGTCAGTACGGCATTCTGTCGGTGCTTCTTCTGTAAATTTCAAAGTAATGTGCGTCGGATTGGGGGTCGTTTCATTGCGAGGGAATGGGAACTCAATACTTTCGTAGGCTCCGGGGGGCAGGTCTTTTGTCGTTTTTACTGTTCCGGCAAGAACATCCTCGCCTTTGGTGTTGACGTACCAGATGTTGATGGGAATGCCGGCAACAGCTGTCGACCATCCCACGTTCTTGACGTTGAAATATAGTGGAGTAGTCTCTTTACATTCGCGCGGCGATGAAACATTGGCGATTTCAAGATCCGGCAGGTAATTGGCTCCCGGCTGGACATTCAGACGGAAATTGTTCAGATTCTGCGTAAGCCAGTTTTCCCGGACTTTTTTGGGGATCGTGCCGTTATCCGAAACATTGGTAATGCTATATGCATGCTGGTTGTAAATCTTGCGGGTGTTGACCCAGTCTTTGTTAGGGCTGGAAAAGACACGGACACCATGCGTGGCCTCGCGGGCTTTGGTATCCGAACTCTTCATAATGGCATCCACGCACTCATCCCATCCCTCACTCTCCGGCAATGTATCAGGACATCCGGGTATCATCGAACTATTCGAAGAAACGACGATTTCGGCATGGCCATCGTTATTGACATCGACAATGACCGGGTATTCCCAGTGAGTTCCTGAGGTATTGCATTGACAGTAGACCGTCTTGCCATCTTTGCCGTTATAAACCCGAAGGAAAAATTCATCTGCATAAACGACTTCTGCTTTGCCGTCTCCATCGAAATCGAAGACAGAAGAGCCGGTTTTCGCTGAAGAGAAATCGTGAGTTGAGCGCGTCCACAGCATTTTTCCCGTATAATCAAAAACGATATACCCCTGTTTTCCGGCAAATGTCAGCTCGGGCTGCTTGGTATCATCCAGATTTGCGATCGTGGGCGGACCGCCCGCACCGACGGAATGCGATACTTTTTGCGGCCAGTGATCGGTTCCGTCCGCGTTGAATGCCATGACGCTGTTGTCATTTGAACGCACGACAAAGATTTCCGGTTTTCCATCCAGATTGATGTCTGCAATAGCAGGGTAGCCCTCTCTGTGCACATCCCTTCGATCATAGTAGGGCGTGAGCTGTTTTTGTGTGAAGTCAACCTTCCATGCGACCGCGCCGCCGACGAGTTCCTGTATTCCATCGCCATTCAGGTCGGCTGCAACACTGTAATCGCATGGCGCATGCGCTTCATAGTCGTCATACTCACCAGCTGAATCCTTGCAGCTCTGGCTTCCAATCAACGCACCGGATGCACCGTCATGAACATGATAGCGGATATAAACTTCCGGTTTGCCGTCTCCGTTGAAGTCGGCGATTCCAGGACCGCCCTGGCCGCATTCCCGCATCGCGTTGTCGCTTTTCCATTTGACCGTAAGCTTATTGCTTGCCGGATCAAACTTATATACGATGAGTTTGTATTCCGCAGAACAAGTTACGATTTCGGGAATGGTGTCGCCATCCAGATCGCCGAGAGCTACCTGGCTTCCGCCGTCCGTCATGGGATTGCCGTCCGAACTTGCAATGAGCTGACCCGTTTTGCCATTGAGAATCCGGATGATACCATTGCCCTGGTAACTCGCCCCGGAGAACGTGTTAAAGACTACCTCAGGAATCGTATCGTTGTTCATGTCTGCAACCATCGGCGAGCTCATTACCTGATAATGTTCAGGATGATCTTCGGCTGCTATTTTTGAAGGATCCTCACCCCAGTACCACTGCAGCGTCGGCTGAACCTTTCCGCCGGTCGGATCTGCCTTGCACTCCGCGCCTTTGGGCTGAGGCAGGCATTTTTGGGTTTTGGGATCGCAGAATTGATCTGTCTCGCACATATAATTGTCGATGCAGGTTATTTCGGGCGGCGTAAAGCACTCGTTCGAAACACAGATCTGATCGGCTTTGCAGCAGGTTTCCGTGCCGTCTTTAAGTTCGCACCGTGCCGTATCCTTACAGACAATATGACAAAGTTCGTTTTCGCAGACTTCGCCTTCCTGGCAGCAGTCGTTTCCGCATGCATTGTTGTTCGGACAACATTGTTCCCGTGTGCCGCAGAACTCATCCTGTTCACAGCATGACTTTCCGCATCGAGTCCTCTCTGTGGCATCCACAATGCATTTGGGACCTGGTTCACATGCGCCTTCCTTGCAGACTTCGTCGCCTTCACAATAACCATCCCCGCATATCTGCTTGTCGAGACATAGATCATACAGGCAATATTGCGTTTCTTCATCGCACTTGATCCCGCCGCAATCCCCTTTCGGCATACACACTTTTTCAAAGCAGATTTCGTCATCTGCACACATTACACCATCGCAGAGTTCGACTTCTGTACATTTATCCTCAATGCACTTTTCATGATCATTGCATTCAATGCCGCCGCAATCCCCCTTTTTGCGGCATTTGTTCATAAAACATGTTTCATCTGAGCCACAAAGTGCGCCATTGCACAGATCGCTTTTGAGAACACATTCATTGTCGATGCAGGTTTCATCGGCATCGCACAGCACGTCCCCGCAAAGCTTGCTTTTATCGACGCATTCTTCATCCAGACAGACTTCATTCGGCTCACACGTTTTTTCTCCGCAATTGCCTTTGGGCTTTTCCGGTTCCTTCTCTATACAAATTCCGTCCTGACATTTCAGGCCTTTTGCACAATCGGAAGATTTCTGACAGTCTTCTCCGGCTTCTGCAGGCTGCAGAGGTTTTTGAACCTGAATACTGTTCGTGGATCCATCCTCACAGGCTGTGAGGAAAACACTCAATAGGATTAAATAAAAAAGCTTGTTATTCGCACTCATATCGGACTCCTTACCAAAACATACCAATACCTGATTCTACGTAATTGCGGCGCATATTCAAGGGGGAATTGCAGTGCAATGTATGCGCTTTTCAGCGCGTTTATTTAGGGTGTGTAAGTTTATACAGCTATGGCGCGGCGTATCGAGCCGCAGGCGAGATAGCCCGCGCCCGCAGGGCGTATCGAGCCAGTGGCGAGATAGCCCGCGGCAATACGCAGATCTCCAATGACAGAGTCGATAAAAAATGTGTGTGTAATATTATTAAAGACAATTGTAATAATTATGTAAAAACAGGAAAGATAGTTTATGGCAACAAGAATGATTCAGGAAATCCGGGGGTATCTGATGATGATTGTATGGAGCATATCGGTGCGACTGTTGACTGTAATCATCCGGAGATTCGTGATTATAATTGAGAATCCGGAATCATACCTGTTCAAATTCATCATCGGCATTCCATGGATTGGCCGGAAACAGAAGCATGCGGTTAATCTGCGTATAATTTTTTGACCATAATAACGGCAGCTTTTCACACATGGGAACATGACACATCGTTCCGGGCCGTGAGGTTACAAAGATCAGCCAGTCCGAAACGCTGAACAGGGATTCATCTGCCTGTATTTTGAAGGGATCTTCGTGGCTCGATTCGAGGATGACCGACTTTTTTGTCGCCGCAATGCGGCTGCGCATGGCATCTTCTGTTTTGGCAGTACCATAATGGCGAATTTTCAGGGAGGATTGTTCGGCGAGATGGACGATTTTGTCGAACCAGATATCAAAACTCGGCAATAGTTCTGCATTGTTCAGGGTAAACAGCACGATGCGTTTCTGGCTCGTCAGTGGGGCAGGAATATCTGCAATGACGATCATTTTTTCGATGTCGTGGACGAATGCGCGCCACTTTTCGCCGATGATCTTGTCAGTAAGCCCGGATTTGGGCCAACCCATGAGCAGAATGGTTGCGAGCTGTTCGCGGATTCCGCGTGCAATGCCCTCAGAAATGCTGGGATCGATTGCACTGGCGACTTTTACCTTGAGTTCCGGATGCGCTTTGAGCGTTGGATCAATGGCCTTCTGAAATGCCCGGATGCGTTCTTCGGACTGGTCATTGTCGGGCACGACCGTGAGCAGGGTAATGGGATTGCGGGACTGCGGGGATTTGAACAGATCGGCGAACCCAAGCAATGCCTGGGCATGTCCGGGATTGGCTATCGGCATCAGGAGATGTTCGTGCTGAGCGGATGCGCAGATCTGCGAATCTGCATCCTGAGTTTCGTGTTCGATGGCGAGCTTCTGGGCTGCGGATTCGGTCACAAAACTGGCCACAATGCAAGTAATCAGGATGAGGAGAATCGCTGCATTCAAAAATGTTTCGTCGATGAGTCCGGCGCGGTGTGCGACGATGACAATGGCCAGTGTCGCTGCGACGCGCGCGGCAGAGAGTCCGAACATCACGTGGCGCTGGGCACGGCTGTAGCGAAACAGCTTTTGTGCGGCGAAAGCCGACAGGTACTTTCCGGCGAGTGCCGAAGCCGAAAGAATGAGTGCGAGCAGGATGGTTCGGGGGCCATCCAGAATCACGCCGATATCGACGAGCATCCCGACGGTGACGAGAAAAAATGGGATAAATACGGCATTTCCGACGAATTCAATCTGGTGCATCAGCGACGAAGACTGGGGAATGAGCCGGTTGAGCACGAGACCGGCAACGAAAGCACCGACGATGCCTTCCAGTCCGGCGATTTCGGCCAGAAGAGCCGACAGAAACACCATGAACATGATAAAAATAAAACGAAGATGGCGTTCCTTGTGCCAGTGCGCGAAAAACCATTCGCCAATTTTGGGAATAACCCAAAACATGAGGACACTGAATGCCGCAAGTGAGACGGTGAGTTCGATCCAGAATGATGCACTCAGATTTCCGGAGGCAAGACCGAGAATGACGGCCAGAAGAATGAGTACGCCGGCATCCACGAGGATCGTTCCGCCGACGGTCACTGCGACACAGGGATCGCGCGAAACGCCGAGTCTGCTGACGGCTGGATAGGCAATGAGCGTATGGGTTCCAAACATGCTGCCGACCAGAAAACTTTCCAGAAGGCCGAGCCGATACCCCCAGAAACATATTGGAAAAATGACGGCGAGCGGTCCGAGATAGGTCAGAAATCCAAACAGGATGCTTCTGTTCCGGTTGATCCTGAAGGTATTGATGTCCAGCTCAAGGCCTGCGGTAAACATGATGTAGAGCAGACCTATGGTCGAAAACAGGCTCACGGCGCCCGTGTTGTCGATGATGTTGAGGGCATGCGGGCCGATGGCAACACCGCATAGGATGAGGCCGATCACCTGCGGCAGATGCAGACGCTTCGTGAACATCGTCATGATGAGGATGACCGCGAGCATCAGGGTAAAGAGGGGAATGTTGCCGGACAGAGGCAGAGAAAAAATTTCTGAAAGGCGTTCGGTCATAAATAATCTGGCCGTATGGTTTGTTTATCGATGTTATTTATAAATGTTATTGTCGTTCAGTCAGTCGTTGCTCGTATGAAGAAAGACACTTCACGGCCTCTCATCTATATGATTTATGGTCAAAAAAAAAGCCTGTGTGTATTTGCATGTTGAATGCGCAGTTTGGTATCCTCTGACAGTTCGTTTTGTCTGGAACATAGTTGTGGTCAAAGAGAAAAAATTTGTTTCCCGGAGGTAAAGTAATGAAAATGGCGTTTACAAAAGTTGAAAATGAGTCAGAGATGAAAGCTGCATCCGGTATTTGTCAAAAAAGATTTCGGACATCTCTGTCGTGTTTATTGGCATGTGCGGCGTTATCCCTCGTTTCTGCATGCGGTGACGATGGCGGTGATGGCGGCGATGATGCATGTGCCGGCGTGACCTGCAGCGATCACGGTACCTGTGAGGTCAAAGACGGCGCAGCCGTTTGCAGCTGCGAGACGGGCTATCATGTCAAAGAAAATGAAGCGACGACCTGCGAAGCAGACGAACCGGGGGAGGTAAAGCCAGTTACTTGTGATGGGATAGATTGCGGAGGTCACGGCACCTGTGAGGTCAAGGACGGCGCAGCCGTTTGCCGCTGTGACGACGGCTATCATGTCAAAGAGAATGATGCGAAGAGCTGCGAAGCGGACGATCCGGGCGACGTTAAGACAGCCTGTGATGGCGTCGACTGCAGTGGGCATGGAACGTGCGAGGTCAAAGAGGGCGCAGCCGTTTGTGTCTGCGACGATGGCTATCATGTCAAAGAGGGTGATGCGACGACCTGCGAATCGGATGAACTGGGCGACATTAAGACAGTCTGTGACGATGTCGATTGCAGCGGTCATGGAACGTGCGAGGTCAAAGAGGGTGCAGCCGTATGTGTCTGCGACGATGGCTACCATGTCAAAGAGAATGAAGCGACGATATGCGAATCGGACGAACCGGGCGACGTTAAGACAGTCTGTGACGGTATCGATTGCGACGGTCACGGCACGTGTGAGGTCAAAGAGGACGCAGCCATCTGCAGCTGCGAAGATGGCTATCAGGTCAAGGCAGACGATCTAAAACACTGTGAGGCGATTAAATCGGACGATGTTGTCGTAATCAAATTCATAGAGGTCGGAGATAGTAAAACCCAGGCGGATATAGAAAAGAAACTCACATTAAATAAAGCGAACTACAGTACCGCTTCAATTCGTGATTTTATAAAAGATGGTAACGATAAAGATGTTTACAAATCTTTCTTTATTAATATTGGAACCAAGGAGGAATATTTTGAGATTGGTGTTAATGATTTAAATATCGATCCCAATGAATATGAAGACTTGAGAGTGGATATCGACTATCTGGTCCCTACGGTTTCGACGAATCTGGTGAGTACGTATGGTCTGGAAGTCTATAACAATGTGCTCGGGGATAATCATCCCTATTATTTGGAAGATTATTATCCCAACGGGTATTATGTGTATAAGACTGCCGGATTTTACAGAGGGTACAATCTGGTCACAGAAAACCTTATTACCGAAGATTTGAAGAAATCGAAAAAGAAGATAGAGTCCATTAAAATCGTTCCCTACGGAAATTTGCCATTAACAACAGATGAGTCTGAGACCTATAAAGGTGCCTGGAGAAAACAAATTACATCTTTTGTCGTTAAATCTATAAAAGTAGTCGGCTATAAAAAAGGAAAATATAAGAATCCATATACGACGAGTAAAACGACAAGTCCGGACGAACTCAGGTTAAATTCGGCACTGAGAATGTATGATACTGCTACCATGCGATGGATACCGGATATAGACCTCACTGCAGTACGCAATATTGGCGGGGTTCATTTCGCGGATGGCGTATTATATCGAAAAGGTGAGGTGAATTATGGTGCGCCTTACACACAAAGAAACAGAGTGACAATAGAGAAGTATGTAAGTGAGTTGGACGATAAAGGCGTGATTACCGCTATAAAGGATGCAGAGAATAAGCAATCCATGGATTATTACGGGCAGGATTGCGCTTTATCCGTGTATTACTCACTGGCAAAATATATTCCCTATGAAGCCACACAAGGGGTTATGGATCTCATTTGGAACAGATCTGCATCTTCTCTCCTTGGTGGATTGAAGATCAAAGGTGAGAAGGAGTCGACGCTTTCCGTTTATCAGGAATTGAATGAGGAGGATTACAACAAAAAGGAAAAAAACAACAAGCTTTCAAAAGTACCTGAAAGTGTCATGAATCGTGCCGTCCTGGAATCAAACGCGAGAATCAAATCCAATGATTCAAAGATCAAGTATATTAAAATCAGACCGGCCGGAGAGATTTATGATTATCTGCTTTATTTGCCGGGCGGTGTTCCCAAAGATAATCATCTGAGTTTGCTGTTAAATAATTTAGGCATATCATCCTCAAACAACACCGTTAAGATTACTTACAATAAATATACAACTGATACAGATATTAATCCTTCCTTTGAGATTAACGGAGAGAAGGTGAACTCTGTGAGAAAATCCTCCATATTAATTAAATCATATTATGATTCAACCTATAACTGTACGGTGTCTGTATATGAAAATGAATATAGATTAACCACTCCGTCGGATAAGAAAATTGACAGCATTAAGATTTATCCCTTTGGTGCCAACAGCTCCGCCACCTTTAAAGCTGGCTTCAGACTGACAAGTCTTGTCATTAAAGAGGCCGATGGCGGAAATGCGATCGACATCAGCGCATCCAAATACATGATGTATTATGATTTGAATAAGTTTATTGCCAATAATGAAATCAAAGATGAATTCGTCACGGCATTCAATTCAGACAAGGAATTGTTTGATAATGCCTTGTTTAAGTCTGAAAAAGAGATGTATGGTACTGAGAAAGATATGATTGTCGCAAAGTTTTTGGCAGGCCAGGCCCTGTCAAAAGCTTATTCGGAATTAAAAATAGGTGATGTCGTCGCAACGAATTCAAATCCGGGCGGTATACATATCAGAATGATAACGGGAAATACGCACGTGGAATGTATGGATGGGGAAGTGCTGACCGTCGCCGGCGACAAAATGGACGCACCGAAGGGGAGCTGTGATACACATGGCGGAATTGACCTCAATAAGAGTTATTATATCAGAACGGATATCAGCTCCAATACTTCAAAGACCGATGACGATAATAAAAACAATTATGGCGGACTCGTCACTAATAATGAATATGTTGCGTCAAGAGAATGGCATCCAAATTCCGAACTCACGGACTTGACAAAACTTTCAGATTTAAAGGACAAAAATTTAAATTTCTATATCGATACGAAAAACAGCTTTGCACAAGCACTCGCCACTGCGTATTTACCCATAACGCTGAATGTTTATAAGAATGGCGAGATAGAAGAACCCATGGTCTTGCTGTTCGATAAGAATACATTGGACGATATCAGATCCGGGTTTAAGGGGACCCTCTACTCAAACTATACGATCATAAGCATTCACTTTGACATCAAAGACAGAGGCAATGCAAAAGAGTACAGCTTCGATATTTATCCAAGTCGTGCACCAAACTATAAGAATAAGGATAATGATTATTCGAACGCATCATTCAACAAAGAGGGTATGTTCGGAAACTACTACTCATTGTACTACAATCTCCCGGATGATAATGCGGAGATCAATAAACTTCTGGCAAAGGGAAAACTGTCGGATGACTTTGAAATCATCGTATCTGTAACTGCCGGTACGGGGGAAAAAATGGAAGCACTTCACCTGGATAGCAAGAAAAAATAATCGCTGATTTCTTGAGCATTGAGCTTGAGATGACCATAATCATCCCGAGCTCAATGTTCCCGGTAAAGCTCAACACAATTTCGCAGGCGTCGAACAGGACCTTTGCTTCTGCGGAATTAGTCCCGTATATGGGTCGTACAGCCGAGTGGAATTTTAAAATTGATCGGGATGTTGATGCGAATGGAAGGGCAGAGGATACACTTTGACTGTTTTGGCGTATTCTCCAGCTGTTCAATTCTTTCGGACAAACGTTTGACCTCTTCCGACAGAGAAACCACCATTTGAAGGAGTTTCTCCCGGTCATCGACAGTTCTGTCGACATCTGCAGAGCACAGATGATTCGTTTGTGTTTTCATTTCGTCCATTTTGATATCTCCTTTTGTGTGCATAATGCAGGCATTGATTATGGGGGGATAATGATTGAACCTATTCTGACAGTGAGATGGAAATGGGGCCTATTTGCTGGCTGCATAACCAGTGCATACTCCCGGATGGATACAGTATGCATTCAATGCACAAAGCTTGTTGCCGCATCGGCATTCAGATTTTTGGCATTGCCAGCCGGAATCATCACACTCAAACTCGGTTTCAAATTTAAAATCTTCATAGTTATCGGTGATTTTCGATTTTAAAACAGGTTCTTTGAGGATGATGGCCGTACCATGGCAGTAAATTAAGTTGCCCTTTCCAAAGACGTCTTCGTGGTCGTCAAACCATCTCTCATTATCGCTGAATAAGGTTCCTATAAACCTTTTATCATAAATACATTCCTCTTTAATACATTCAGCGCCCCACGGACAGGTATGATCGCCGCATTGACATCCGGAATCCAGCATGCATCGCATCTGATCCTTAAAAAAGACGGACTCAAGTGCCTCACAATCGTCGGTATTATACTTATTATACTTCGGCGTAAATGCATATTCGTCCAAAGGCAGATTATCCGGATTAAGCTCAGACATATCACAGGATTGAATCCAGTTCCAATCCACCTGCTCATCTCCGTCCTGATATCTTTCTTCATTGGCTTTCAAAAGTCGATCATCATAAATATAGCGTTGTCCATGTAAAATATTTGCAAAGACTTTGTCACTGCATGCGACACCATTACAGAATTCGCCGGTTTTACATGTTGCATTGCCGCACGGGCATGAATCTTTTATACAGGATGCACTCAATCCAAGTTTGCCTGAGGCGGGATTCAATGGCTGTTCGGTAAGTGGATCGATACATTGATTGTCGGAACAATAACTGCTCATTGGACATCTGGCATCGCCGCAGGCACAGCCTTGGGGATCATTACAAAGTACATAGTATTGATCGCGATGATGCAGACAGGTTTCAGTTTGAACATCATTGAGTTTACGTTCACCGCATAAGCAAGCATCTGCATTTATTCTGCCATCTCCATAACAAGGCAATGCGCAGGCTTGTCCTTATTCAATCGTTTTACCGTTGCACAGGCATCCCGAGTCATTATCGCATCTGGTGTTACTATAGACTAAGGGATTGAATTCATCATCGATACATCTTCCATTTCTGCATATTGCATCTTTCGCGCAGTGTGAATTCCCGCAAATGCATTCTGGCAGTGCGCAGATCATTCCAACATCTCTGTAACCACCATTCACGCCATTTTGAGCTTTTTTACAGATGTAACCTTTTTGAAGTGGCTTTCCGTCGCATAATTCCAGGCCGACATCGACACACTTGCCATCGATACAGGCTTGTGAATGAGAACATAAAGTGTCTTCGCACATGCACCCGGAATCTTTTTGGCAAATCCATGCTTTTATATCAGTCTTGGCCTCAACGCCGGGTAAAGCAGTGACATCTTTGCATTCCCAACCTTCGTGAGTACTGGAAATCTTTATCGGATCATTGTTTGCGCCATGGCAATAATCCTGAGGTTGTGAAACTTCTATACATTGTCCGTCAATACATGATTTTAAATAGCCGCAAGGCGTATTATTGCATAAACACCCCTCATTGAGTTTACAAATCCAGGCCTTAAGATCTGTTTTGGATTCTGTACCGGGGAGTGAAACCACGCTTTCGCAATCCCATCCAGATGGATTATCGGATATTACAATGGGATCATTGTTCTTGCCATGACAATACCGATGGCCGCCTTCACACTTGTAGGTATCATAGTACATTTTACCTTTTGACTGAAGATTCATGCGGGCAATCGGCGAAAATGTATCCTTTGTTTTATCATTAATGCTATTATCTTCATCGTCATCGTCTGAATAATCATCTTCGAAATCACACAAATCAAAACCAATTCCAAAGTATAGTTCATAACTCATCGGGCAAGTTTGTTCTTTTATGTCATAGGGATCGATACATATCCCGGGCTCATCAGGAAATTGAAACGCCCGACGGCCGTCTTCCAAATGTACATCGCAGATAAGCCTGGTCGCGCTCTGCGCATTGCACTTATCAGCAACACATTTTCCATGATTGCAGATTTCACCAACGCGGCATTGAGTATTCTGTCCACAGAGACAATCAGATTTGTCACAAATGTATTTATCGATCTTAGTTGCATCATCTCCCAGTTCAGACCATCTCTTCATCGAATCGGTCCGATCCAGAACACACTCGCCATCAGAAGATATCGACTCAATCGTTGTATCAAATCCTGCATCGATATGAAATAAAGCGCTATCTTCTTTGGCAGGAAGATCGGCGTTGACTTTATTATGTCCAATGGCTGCCCCTTTGGGATAATGGCGCCCATCCAGAGTATGGCAGCCGCCTTCTTTATCACAGGTCAAAATTCCACCTTCGTCTACATCACAATCACCGGGGCAATAAGGAAATTCGACATAATAGTGGTTGCAGTAAAATTCGTCATGCAGATTTGTTTTGATATTATGACAGGTACATACACCATCTGTACATACCCCAAACTTCATGCATGCGCCATCACCGCACGGGCAGCTATCCTCAAGACAGAGTCCCTCGGGGGGAGTGCCAATTTCAAAATTTACGGCATCAGTCCACGATGAATTGTCACTGTTATAAACATCAGATTTCTTATCATCAGATAAAGATTCATTGCATTTTCGATTCTCACAAAAATCGTGTAATTGAATCTTTTTCGTTTCATACCCATCAAAGCAGCTGCAGCCGTCTTTTTCTGCACAAACCCAGTGATTGTAACGACAACGATAGGCATTGGACCTGCAGTTTTTATCATGTTGCTCGCAAGCTTCGAATTCGCCTTCTTTGCCCAGAGCTTTTATGGGAATACCGCCGCAGTGATAATCATTGTCATATTGTTCATACTCATCTTTTGGGTACCACTGAGTTAAATTATCATTTCGTTTGACCTGAATGGGAATCCATGTGTTGTCATGACAGACATATTGTGTCTTTTCAGTGATGGTATCATCATCTGTGATATCTTTGGACGTGTCGGGGGGGGCCTTTCGGTAATCAGAGCCAAAAGGATAATCTTTGTCATCTTTGCGGCAACCGTCTTTATTATAGCAGCGCTGTCCATTCAAAAGACAATACCAGGATTCTCCCAGCCACTCTGAACCATCCGCACAAATACACTTTTCGTGATCAGGTTTGGAGCCGTTAGGGCAGATTTGAGGGCCTTTTTCTGCCTCAGACACGGTGCCATTCGATTTTTTCTGCGCATGGTTGATGCCGGTTTGTTCCGGATTGGAGGATTGGGGCTGTTTTGAAGAACATCCGGCCATTATGCCTAAAAGTCCGCATAATCCTAAGCAAATGACACGACGATATAATGTTATATTTGATTTATGAGCGGTTTGTGACATCATGGATTTTGATGGCTGTGTTTATTTAAGTGTTAAAAATTAAGTGTACAGACACTTAATTAGATATTAAAATACTCATCATTACTGGACTTGCAGAAAATACAGTCAACGATCTCAATAGCATTTATCAAAAACACAATCACAAGTAAAGATAGATTGTTGTCAGAACGATTTGAGGCGAGTTGAATCTCATAGCTTTTGACAAAATCGATTCTTCATCTTCCACATTGTTTCATTCTGTGCTTGCTTGAATTGGCAATAAATAGGCATTAGCGTTTTCAGTATTATCTTGTTGTGCAGATTGTATCAGTAATAAGCATCCCCCCTGCGGGTGCTGGGAACAGTCTACTCGCTAAAAACATTATCTTTATCTGCATTCATGAGCTGTTCTGCCAAAGGCATCCAGTCTTTTATCTTTGCAGGAAGCCAGCCCATCTCAATATAATCGAATAGATTGCTGTGAATCCCAAACATCTTGTCATTTGCGTCCGGCTTGACGCCGAGTATCGTCTTGTCTTTATAATTAAAAGCATACTCCCGGCCTTCATACTTTTCCATGTCAGCAAACAGGAATCCCGGCAAATCAAACTGCTCGCTCAGATGCCGAAATACCCAATGTGCCTGCATGATTGAATAGCAAATAGATGCATTCTTTTCTGTCTCGGATGCATCGGGATTCGGAGCAATGATCGCAAATGAATCGCCGTTGGTTATCTTATCGAAATAATCGGAATACTTTAATCTTTTGGATGGCATGACAAAAATCCTTTATCCCTTTTGTTTGTCTGCACCTCGTCAACTTGAAGCGTCAGGCCGGGGAAAAACGAATATATCACACTCGCTTTTGAATTTGGAAATTTTGGATACGGAGCATCTCCGCATGTGCAGTAGGGCAGTGCGATACGCAGTCGTTTATATATTTGGGGCTCGCCTTGGCTCGTGTTACGACACGTGCCTACGGCTCGCCTGACGCCCGCTATCGACTTCCCCCTTCCCTCGCCAATCTGTAGAGGGAGGGGGGACAGCCGCAGAGCGGCTGGGGGGCAGGTGAGGTCAATACGCGGGCGTTGCTGTGTCGGGGCACGCCTATGCGCCGTTGGCGCATACGCCGTGCTGTGGCGGCGGCTATCGCGTTTGCCGGCCGCGATACGCCGCCGCCTCGCTATTTTGCTCGCCATACGCTGGTCCGTGAAATACGATTTTTGTCCAAATCTAACCTTGTTTGGGCGAAAAAACGACTGTTGGACGAAAATAAATGATTTTTCGTCCAGAATGTGTTAAATTTGGACGAAAAAAGAGGGGGATTGGACGAAAGGATGACAAATGAGAAATTTTGATTATAGCAAATTGTCGAATTGTAGATGGTCAACAGAGCTATTGAATCTCGTTGCAAAAATCCATGAGTGTAAGGGGCGACAGGATATGTTTATTCGTCAGAAGCCCATTGAGTTGGATCGACTCATTGAGATCGCCAAAATACAAAGCACAGAGTCGTCTAACAGAATCGAAGGCATCGTTACGACCGGTACACGCATGAAACAGCTCATAGCCGAAAAAACAACCCCGAGAAATCGAAATGAAGGGGAAATCGTGGGGTATCGTGATGTATTAAACATCATTCATGAAAATTATGAACAAATTCCAATTCGGTCATCCTATATTCTACAGCTTCATCGGGATTTGTTGCGTCCTGCCGGACTTTCTTATGGCGGATCTTACAAAAATACTCAAAATTATATCAATGAGACAATGCCGGATGGTACGAGCTTTACTAGGTTTACTCCGATTGCTCCCTATGAAACACCCGCTGCAATGGACGCATTATGTACTGCGTATGAACAAGCAATTGCAAAAGAGAATATTGATGCGCTCATCCTGATTCCATGTTTTATCATCGATTTTCTCTGCATACATCCGTTCAATGATGGAAACGGCAGAATGAGTCGCCTTCTGACACTATTGCTTTTATATAAAAGTGGCTATTCCGTCGGAAAGTATATCAGTATTGAGAAACAGATCGAAAAGACAAAAGATCATTATTACGATGTTTTGCAAGATGCCGATATCGGATGGCATGATGAAATAAATGATCCTACGCCTTTTATCCATTATATGTTAAGCATCATTTTGGCCTGCTATAAGGAATTTGAGGAACACGTTCAACTGGTTGGAATATCTGGGATCTCCAGTACAGCCTATGATATTGTGAAAAAATATGTGGAGGATAAAATCGGAAGATTTACAGGTGCCGAGGTCGTCGCGAATTGCCCAAGCATCGGTAGATCATCCGCGCTTTCTGCACTCAAAAAATTGACCGACGAGGGATTGATACTTCGACAAGGTATAGGTAGAAGTACATTCTATATAAAAACGGATAGTATATAAATAACCATCGATTTTTCTTGTATGTGCTCGCCTTGACACGTGCCTACGGCTCGCCAGACGCCCGCTATCGACTTCCCCCTTCCCTCGCCAATCTGGAGAGGGAGGGGGGACAGCCGCAGAGCGGCTGGGGGGTAGGTGAGGTCAATACGCGGGCGTTGCTGTATCGGGGCTCGCCTATGCGCCGTTGGCGCATACGCCGTGCTGTAGCGGCGGCTATCGCGTTTGCCGGCCGCGATACGCCGCCACCCGCCCCATTGCATCCATCCGCATGTGCAGGGAACAATAATTCTGTGATTTCTTTCCCATCCTGAAGTTTGAAAGGTTTTGTTAGTGTAATTTTTTCCATTTATCATTCTCCGTTTGACTTCCTGCGAAGCCGTGATTATTTTTTATTAGAAACCTCAAACGAGGAGGTGTGATATGCCGCTATGGGTATATGACGATGATTTTTGCAGGACAAAAGGCGATGCTGTTGCAATCTGGTTAGGTGCCTTTATCCCCATTGTTGCGTTAGTCGCCTTTATGGTTTGGTTATTTTTTTAGCCGCTCAGATGAGCGGCTTTTCTTTTGCCTATGGCAGTCTGTATTTGCCAAGCATATTGGCGTCTGTCTCAATGCTTTTGAGCAGGATTTCGATAGCGTCAATGGGGTAAGCCTTGACCGTTCCGTATTCGGTGTCGGGAATGTCTCGACGTTCCCAGCCGTTATCCATGCAGATTTCTTTAAGTTTGTGTGCAATCGCGCCATAAAGTCCTTTGGATAGTGCGAAGTACTGCGGTAACCATCGGATGGCCTTTACCTGTTTCCAGTGTTCGGCATTACCGATCTGTTCACGCAGTCGCTCGCATTCCCTGGATTTCTGAGATGCCGTATTCATGGCCGTGGCTTCGCGTCGTGTGCCAATCTGTGCTTTGGTGCGAAGAATGGCTTCATCTCGCTGTTCTTCGGCGATCCTTCGGCATTCACGTTCATGGGATCACCCCCGCGTGTGCGGGTGTCAAACGACAACAGAAAGTGAGGGGCCGCGACACGAAAACTATACAACCTGTCACCCAGTCATAGCTGACACACTGTATCTGTGACTTTCCCCGCCAAAGCCTATGACATGGGACATCCCGTTTATCCTGTCTATCAGAGCATCGGCCATCTTCGTTTCCTGAGCTCGAACAATCCACTCGTCGTAACTCAGATTCGACGTAAACACGACACCAACCTTCTGATATACCGATGAACAGAACAGCTCGAAGAGAAGACTTATTGCCTCCGAATCGCCAGGGTAAAACCCGAACTCATCAATAATCAGACAGTCCAACCTCTTGAACACTGCCTGAAACTTTCCGAACTCATTTCTCGATGCAGCCGACTTCAATGCCTCGCATAAATCATACGCCCGCCAGAACCTTGTTTTAAGTCCTCGTTCGCAAGCACGAATCCCCGTCGCAATAGCGAAATGTGTCTTACCTGTTCCAGGCGGCCCGTACAGAAATACTCCACGCTTATCAGACAGGAAAACTCCGTCCAGAAAGTAATCTCTCGAAACAGACTCCGGGAATATTACATCATCGAAGATGAATCCATCGAACACCTTCGGCTCTGGAAACCGCGCAGCCTTGATATATCTTGCTGTCCGCGTATCATCTCTATGTTTAACCTCATTCGATAATACCGACGCAAGATAATCATTAGCAGGATTACCGTTGCGCATAACCTCACGTACTTCGCTGCTTAGCCTCAGACGCCGACATATCATATCCACGTCGTACAACACCTTGGAATGCTTTGTTGTAGTGCCCATTTTCTACCGTATATTCGGTGACACGGTTCCGGTATTTCTTCATCAACAATGCCCTGACGAGCGGTTTTCGCTCATCCTTTGATACAGATGCCACCTCTTTTGCTTCTTCCTCTGTGGCAACACCAGAACCATATAATGCCTTTGGAGACCGGACAAACGAATCTTCATACGTTGTCAAATCTATAGAACCTGTCCCGTAGTAACATCGTTTATGAAAAACTACAAATTTCATACCTCTGTCGTATATCTCAATATCAAACGCGCCAATCTTCACATGAACAAGCGTATTCGCCGTCATACTTGACGTGCTGTACCTGTGAGTATCTACTGATACAATCCCGCTCTTGTCAGTGTGTCGAACCTCCCACCTAATAGGATGATATTCAAGCGCAGGAATCGGTTTCAGCGCTGACAAATCATCATTCCACAATTCCTTCTTCGATTGCTCAGTCCCATACCTTTTACCCTTCATTAGCCGCTCGCTGTTCCTGAGCAGTCTATCGTTGAACTGTTCGAAATCATCAATCACAGGTATCGGTGACAATAAGCTCTTCCTCGTTGTATCAACCCCGCGCTCGACGCATCCCTTTTCATGGCCTGATGCAGGATTGCAGCGCTCAACCTTAAACCCGTAATGAACAGAAAACTTCTCGAAGACCTCATTGAGCGGATATTCCTTGCCTCTATCAACCATTGTCGATGCGTTGTCTATTCGTATGACACGAGGAACGCCACCTATATACTTGAATATTCGTACCAATCCCCAAAGAAGACACTCCCTGTTCTCGGACGGAAGAGCAACAGTGACATTCCTCCCGGAATGTGGGAAATTGACGACCAAATGCTTTATCTCTCTATGCTCTCCGCAGATATATGCATAGTCTGTCCCGAAGTCTATCTGCGCACATCCTGCGTCATGCTGTAGCGGAACAAAAGCTATGTCCTGCTTGTACTTCAAGACATCCTTGACATATCGCTGAAGCGTCCTGGCTGTGTAATTCAGAACACCATGTCTATCCTCAAGAAGACTATACATCCGCTCTATCGTAAGCCACTGTTTTCCTGTCTCTGCTTCTTTATTGTACCGAATGAATGACTCGATTATTTCTCTGTGCTCTTCCGGCTTGCGCTTCCTGTCAGAGTAACGAGGAACAGTATCTCCCGTTGATAGCAGTGCGTATTTTCTAGCTGTAGCGTAAGATACACCGATTCGTTTGGCTATTTTGTTGACTGATAAGCCATCAACATTACGCATTGCCTTGATTTTTCTAATCTGTTGTTCCGTTAACATAAAAGCCTCCTGCTCCGGAAGAGCAAGAGGCATTTATCACGGTTTGCGAGACAGCAAGAAAATCAGACTATTCAAGTACCATTGCCAAAGCAATTACGTCATTGCCTACTCCTACTTCCCCGCCAGACATCAATCGGAATTTATGCCCGATGTATCTTACATATTCGTCAATAATCCAATCTCCTCCGCCGTAATTTACAGCATACACATATACGTTACTACCGTCCTGTATAACGTCTCCTGTCTGCACGCTTATAGGCATGGGTGTAGAACCGCCTGATGAGATGCGTTTAACACCAATCATAAGAATGTTACCGCTCGATATGACAGGTAAATCGTCTTGTATTGTAGGAGCCAGTCCATTCGTTATCTCTTGGCCGTGGAGGTAAAACGGCCCATTAATCTCTGTTCTGTTGAGGTAAAACGGCCCATAAATCTCTGTCCTGTACTGGTTAATGTTCAGTCCTATGTTTGTTTGGTCTGAATTTCGATGCACCATAAAGCTGGCGCTGGGGAATGTTCCGCCGCTTTGAGAACCTACGGCTAATGTCACCGCCCCGCCACCGTTGGCGGGATCCCCCTGTCCGCTACCTTCACCGGTATATGTTGCGCTCGCATTAATCCCATCTCGAAATACCTTAACACCATACACATCCTGTTCGTCCCCTGTCGTTGATGAACCATAGGCGTGCGTCGTTACGACGCGCCCTTCAATTTGCTCAAACCGCTCCTGCAAATCTTGCCTTGCTTCGATCTCCGTCTGTAAATCGTTCGCGAGTGCAAACAGTGACGGATTTATCGTAATTGTAGAAGCTGCCCCGCGCTGCACTTTAATCGTGAGTTCCACAACACCAATAAGACGAGTCTGGATTGTCCCGTCGTAGTCAGGGAATGTAGTAGGCGTGTGAGTTCCAGAGCGCGCTACAGCTACGAGAACTTCCGATGCATCGCCTTCAATTTTACCCCAAAGCCCGAACGCAAGCGCTTGTCCTGCCGAACAGCCAGTCTCAGCATTGCTGCACTGGCATGTAATCTTTGCATCGTAGTTTTCTTCGCCGTAATCCTCAAACACGGAGCTCGCTTGGCCAAGCGCGCACGGGTTATTCAGCGTCGTTAGAGCGTTAATCTGAGCGTCCGACATCGCGTTTATGCCTGTGTGCTCATGACAGCCACATTTCCCCCAGATTATCTTTGTACCGGCAGTAGCTCTAGTGATGAGCGCTTGCCCTGCGTCGGTTATGTACGAGTCTTCAAAAATCATGGTTCTCTCCTATAAAATGCTTTCATTGTCTGCATCCCATCCGAGGATGATTCCAAAATCCATATTGTTTTGCACTGCTCCGCAATTCGACGGCACGACAAAGTTTCCGCCCTGGTATGTAGTCCCGCCGATCTTCGTGGCATGAAATGACACCATCCTGAGCAAGTCTGT
>JAFRYG010000208.1 GCA_017441205.1 Pseudomonadota bacterium | reverse complement strand
GCACTGATGGCGGCGGCACTGATGGCGGCGGCACTGATGGCGGCGGCACTGATGGCGGTGGCACCGATGGCGGTGGAACCGATGGCGGTGGAACTGATGGCGGCGGCACTGATGGCGGCGGCACTGATGGCGGTGGCACCGATGGCGGTGGAACCGATGGCGGTGGAACCGATGGCGGTGGAACCGATGGCGGCGAAACAGGGCAGGATGATGAAATACCGACAGAGGACGATACAGATACCGATCAGGATACCGATCAGGATCAGGATACCGATCAGGACCAGGATACTGATCAACCGCCGGCAGATGAAGCATGCGCTTCAAAGAATGAGGGAGATGCCTGTGGCGAACCTGTAAAATGTGCCGAATTTATTTGTAAATCCGGTGTTTGTACAAAAGTCCCCCGGGCAGCCGGAACTATTTGTCGTGCAAAATCCAGCCCATGCGATAAAGAAGAAACATGTGACGGGGAAAGTGAATCCTGTCCGAAAGATTTATATGATAAAGACTGCGAGTGTCCTGCCGACGGAAATATCAGCGGATATAAAGACTATTCAACGGTTCGGGAGATCAAGGATTACGGCAAATACGTACTGCGCGACACAAATACATGGGATACCAATACCAAAGCTATCGATGATTTTGCCAAAGGTCACATCGTCCAAATCACGGATTTGCCATTCAAACGCGTCATGAAGATATCGAAAGATGATGATTTTAAGAATCTGAAGAAAGTGTGGGAATGGGAGAGCAGTGATCTGAAAACGAAGGACTGGACTCCCCAGGGACTGGCCGGTCTGACGCGAAATGAAACCGTCTATCGCTTCGTCGGTTGGGTAGGCGCTCATAAAAAGAAGAGTGAGTGCAATGTGACTTCCGCAAAATCCACCGATACGATGACCCCCGGCCGGATTTCGATCGTCAAATTCGCCGACGGATATTCAAAAGACGCGAAATATCAGCATGTCCTCCTGGTCCAGCCCATCACCGATAAAGATGACAAATACTATTCAAAACGATTCAGAGCCGTCGGTTCACACGTCGGCGGACTAGCCATTCACTGGCCCTATCTTTACGTTGCACAAACCGGTTCCGGCGTGCGCGTCTTTGATCTGACTCGCTTTATCAAAGCCGATACGAGCGATGCATGCAGCAAAAAAATAGGTGTCGTCAGCGGAAAAATATGCGCATGGGGATCCGGTTATATCCTGCCGCAGGTTGGCTCATATTCATTCCCGTCCGAAATGCATTATACATGCAAACCTAAGTTTTCATATATATCGCTGGACTACAAGGACGGCAATCAATCCATTCTTTCCGGTGAATATCGCTGTGGTACAGCTCGGGCAAAGGGAAAAGCCTGTCCGGGAACCGACAAAACCAATAGCAGTTGTCATGATAAGACGCCCAAAATGTGTAAATCACAATATACACGCCTCGTTCGCTGGCCGATGGATAAATCGACAGGTCGTCTCGTCACAAACGAAAACGGTATCGTCATTGCCGAAGGCGCATGGTACGCCGGAGCAGGCGATGTTCAGGGGGCCAATTCCTATACCGAGAATGGCAAAACGACCTTCTTCCTCAATGGAACCTATTATGATCGGCATGGTCTCATCGTCAGCGGCGTAGGCGCCAATGCCAAATACAAAAGATTCTACGACGGCAAGGACTGGGGCAATTCTCCCGAAGGTATGTACATCACAACCAAAGACTCAATCTGGACTGCCACCGAAAAAACAGGAAGCAATAAATACGGTTCCTACAAACGCGTTATATTTTACGTTAATAGAAAAGATTTTATGCCCTGATTTCTCATTGATGCGAGGTTTTGTTCATCAAAGCCTCGCCATCTATCAATCGAAGAGAAATCCACGCAGTTTTGCACTTCGCGCCCGGGAATTCCGGGCCAGTTCCTCCGGTGTGGCCTCAATGGCCTTTTTATTCATCACTCGCCCCAATGGCTTTTTGTGACAAACGCACACGGGCAATCTTGGGGGACACGTACAGGGAAACTGCCACCTGTGCATGGCTTCCTTGACGCGTCTGTCCTCGCCGCTGTGAAACGATATTATCGCCAGCCGTCCGCCCGGTTTTATCCACCTTGGAATATCTTTTAAAAATGCATCAATGGCGCCGAATTCGTCATTGACGGCGATGCGAATGGCCTGAAATACGCGCGTTGCCGGATGTGGATGTCCGGGTTTTGGATACCCCATGATGCCGCAGCACAATTCCGCGAGCTGAGTTGTCGTGCGCAAATCCCCCGTCTGTGCACGTTCACAGATGCGCCGCGCAAGCGCCCTGGACTGCCGGATATCCGAATACTGATAAAGGATATCGGCGAGTTCATTCGGATCGATACGCGCCAGAAACTCAGCTGCAGTTTCACCCACCTGACTCATTCGCATGTCGAGCGGCGCCTCCGTCTGAAACGAAAATCCTCGTTCGGTATTGTCAATCTGCGGTGACGAAAGCCCAAAATCAGCCAGAACCATATCGAATCCACCGCCATTCTGCCGGTCATCAAAGCCATGCGCCCTCAGCTGTGCATCCAAATCAATAAAGGATGCCTGAATCAGCGTGGTTTTAAGATTGAATACGGCGAGCCTCGTACCGGCCGCTCTTTGCGCATCCGGATCGCGGTCAAAGCCAACAATTTCGCCATCCGGAGCAATTCTGGAAGCCACTTCACTCGCATGACCAGCCCCGCCCAGCGTCACATCCAGATAGCGATCGCCGGGATGAGGAGCGAGCGTTTTGAGAACAGGTTCGAGCAATACTGGTATATGATGAAATTCGTCCATTTTGCGGATTTTTGTGGTGTTGGGCGCGCCGCCTATCGCAAAGCGATACGTCGGCGCTGCCGTGCTATTGGCACAGCCAATACGCCCGGCAGCCGTTGACTGTGATTCATATAATCAAGGAAAACCACGAATATCAAGCGCGAAAAAATCCTTTCTGTTGCATAAACCAGCCGCGGACATTAAACTTTTATCCGGGCGATTCATCATTATTCCCTGACCAAATGATAAACTGATAGGAGACTGCAATGAAAAAAGCGATATTACTTTTATCTGCATTGATGCTGCTCATGACCAATGCCTGTACAGACTCCGATGTCGTTGCTGTCAACAAAACCGAACCGAAGCATGAAGTTCCCGATGATGAAGACGAAAACGACGAAAACGACAAAAAAGACGAAAACGACAAAAAAGACGATAATGACAAAAAGAATTGCGAAGACGAATGTGAGAAATCTGAATGCATTGGTCTTAATCAGATAAAAGACTGCAAAATAGAAAAAAAGAGCGGCTGCAAAAAATGGTCAGAACCCCAGAATTGCCCGGAGGACGAAGAATGTCAGGACGGCAAATGCAGTCCTCTCGTACCGCCATGTTCGGATACCTGCGACAAAGCCGCAGAATGTGTCGGCGATAATGCCTACCGGACATGCGCAGATACGAATGACGATGGCTGCAAGGAATGGTCGGAAGCCATCTCCTGTGCGCAGAATGAAAAATGCCAGGACGGCGTATGCGCCGTTCCGCCGCCGACATGTACCAATGCATGCAACAATAAAGGAGATTTGCAGTGTTCCGGCAATAACCTGCAAACCTGCGACGATTACAATGAAGACGGCTGTCTGGAGTGGGGAAAAGATACCGCATGCGAATATGGATGCGCAGATTCTGCCTGTAAAGACTGGGTTCCTGAATGCACAACAGACCCGTGTCCAAAGCCCATTACCCAGAATCCGCAGACTGTTCCGGGCAATACAGCCGATGGCAAACCCAACATATCATCCTATCCTTCCTGCACCGACTTCAATAAAACCGATGTCGCCAACGAAGGCGGTCCCGAGAATTACTACGTTATCAATATCACGGAACCCGGTTATCTGGCGGTCGGCGTTTCATCCAAAAGCAAAGTAGACGTCGATGTCCACATATTGTCCTCTCTGGACGGCGATCATTGTCTGGCCCGGGGGGATAAAGCTGCTGGTCATTATCTGGATCCCGGTATCTATTATATCAGCGTGGACACCTTCGAAAGCATGAGCAAAGCCGGTGAGTATTCACTCCAGGTCACATTCATTCCGGATTCTGGCAAATGCGGCATGAAGCGCAGCACCATGAAACGCCGCAAAACCTGCGGTGAAGTTCAGATGCCGGCGACGGGCCCCGTCGCAACAGAAGCACATCTGGTTACCGATTATGATCGATCCCTGTACGACAAAGACGGCAAACTCTGGTGGCCTGCAAATCAGGAAGAACACATCGATACACACAAAGCCCATACGGATGAGCTCTTTGGCGCAGGTACCAGTTCCGGAGCCAAGTGGTGCCCTGCGGAGGGCGGCAATATCGGATCGGGGAGTTCGGGTAAATTCGTTCCTGCAGATGCCGAAGCATGGTACATCAATATGAACTGGGATTCATCGACTAAGCCCGCCAAGGGCACGCGCTACCTCGTCATCGATCCCGTTTCGGGCAAAACCGTCGTCGCCGCTGCCGGGTACGAAACGGGGCCCGGTTCGTGTGATCGCATGGGCGGAGCAGTCTATGAAATCCGAAAATATACCAGCACAGACCACGGAGATACCATGACTTTCGGCGAACTCAGCAAACAGGATTTTCCGTTTGGCCCCATCAATTGCTTTGAGGAATAAACATTCCCGTACCATTAATATCGACTGCCATGATTATCAGTGTTTGCCGATAGTAATGTATAATATTTTATGGGGGAGCCTGCTCCCCCATCCCACTGAAAAACTTCGCTTTTCTTTGTGCGATGTGTCTTGGTGTAAGACTTAAGGCACTTTACTCAAAATATACTGACAACGCCCATACAGCGCCTTAAACTCATCTTCCTTTGCACTTGGAAGTTTGGACGTCGCAGAAGAAATGCACTGCTCATCGATCGTCGTGCAGCTTTCCCAGATGCCGCGGCGATTTGCCATCGCTTCGAGCAACGCATTGCAAATGCCCTTTTCCTGGCTTGTCAGATGAGGAACAATATGCAGATAGGGAACGGCCAGACCTTTGGCTGTCATTTCTGTACTGAAATCCCTGCCGCTATTCTCCAGATACATCAGATATCTTGCATTGGTATTGTCCAGAGAGCAGTTGTTGTATTCGTCGGTTTCATCGCATGTCACGCGGACGACAGTTCCCGGCGGAAAGAGCTTCATCGCATATTCCCAGGATTCGTACCCATAGGGATCGTTCGTAGACTTATAAACCGAATCGACTTTACAGACCTGCATATTGTAGGTGTAGTCCATTTGTTTGCTGCACTCCGGCGCATCAATGCCCAAAACCCTGACTTTGAACCTTATCTTCTGCAGAGTGTTGCTGTCCAGAGGGCTGCAGGAACCGTCTGAAATGGGTTCCAGTGCAGTCGTATCACCGTCATTCCAGGCGACGACAGTCGCCTGACTGTCATTCTTCGGGGTACACTGAGGTATGTTTTCCGAGCAGCTGCTGTTCGAACCTCCGGTGCCATCCACGCAATATGACGGGCACGTTTTGACTGAAATACTGTAGGAGGTTCCGTCACACTCGACCAGATTGCGGCCATCACAGCGGCGATGTCCCTTTTTGCATTTGTTCGGGTCGTAGGCCGGCTTGCTTTTTTTTGCGCTGCAAAAGGCTTCTGCATTGTCCGAGCATCCGACAAATCCGTTGTCGCACTGCACGCACGACTGCGAATTACCACAGCGCGTGGCACTGGATGAATAATATTTTCCTGCATCACAGATGTAGCCGATATTCTGATAGCACTGCGATGGATAGCCATATACACAGGTCGTCGGCCTGTTTTCCTGGCCGGGCTCACCCGCAACGCCCTGATGATTGCTGCAAAAAGCTTCTTTATCTGCGCTGCAGCCGCCAAAACCATCCTGGCAGACGACGCATGGATTGGATGAAGAACAGTGACCGGCACTGGTCAGATAGTAGACGCTTTTGTCACCGCAAAACAGCACATAGCCATTTTCTGCGCAGATCGCAGGTGAATGCGATGTCTTGGAGGTATAGGTGCAGGGTCTGTCTTTGCATTCCGAAGCTTCGCAGACCTGCCAGTCCTTGCACGATTTGCCATGTCCGCCGCAATTGGTCATGGAATCCGGTTCGCAGGTATCTCCGTATATATGGCTGCCTGTGCCGCATTCCACTGGCGTTACCGGCTTGTCGTTCTCAGCGCATTTTCCGTCATTCGGGGAATATCCGTCCTCGCATGCCACTGCAACGCACTGGCTGTCTTTGCACGTCATGGATGTGGCATGATCAACATTGGAACAGGCTTGCCCACATCCCCCGCAGTGCTGCACATTCGAATGGATATCCACGCACGCGCCGCTGCATTCCTCAAGGCCATCATCACACCCGCCATCTGGATTCGGATTCGGATTCGGATTGGGGTTGGGGTTTGGATTCGGGTTCTGGGGCTGGCAATGTCCGTCCAGACAAACCTCATTCTCCTTGCACTGAACATGCTGTTCTCCGCACCCCTCCTGCGGCTGATTCTGCTCCACACAGCTATTGCCGCTCGGGACGTAACCATTCACGCACGATCCCAGCACACACTGCGAACTGATGCACGAACCCGTAAGCCAGGCCTTATTCATGGCAAGACAGTCATAGTTGTGCGTGCCGCAGTTACTCACATCATCCGGTTCACAAACGCCGCCATCTCCGTATGGATGATAACCGGGCGCGCAGTCTTCGGGGATGCATCGGGCATTTTCGCAGCGTCCGTCCATCCAGTTTGCAACGACATAAGCACAAATCTGGCCGTGTGCACCGCAATGAAGAATACTGTCAGCCTCGCAGGCTGCTGCACATCCGTCGCCACTGCACACGTGATACCCTGCGCTGCAGGCCGAAGCGACACACATACCGTCCTGGCAGGTACCGCTTTGCCAGCCATTGACGACCATACAATCCGATTCCTGTGTGCATGGAATGGAGCCGCACGCATCCCCCTGACACGTCTGCGTTCCTTCGCAGGATTCACCGGGAAGACAGGAGCCAGAATCCGGGGACTGCCCGCTCCCCTCGCTGTCATCACAACCCGAAACCATCAGAATGGCACACGATAAAATCCAGAATATGCGTTTTGTCATAATTTACACCCTAAATCCATGAGTGTTCCAGAACGGCAGCTCAGTCGGCCACACTTACGCGACAGATGTAGCGGAAATAATCATAAGAAAAAAGCCCATGCGTATTATATTATATTAATATAATAGCATGGGCAGCTGCCGTGCGTATTCGCGGCCTGCGGCCGCAATAGCACGGCCCACACCCCTCATTCACACATCTTGTCTCCGATACAGCCGTAACCTTCTTCGCACATCTCCATATTCTTAATCACGACGATGGGTTCAGCATTCGTCGAAGTCACGCATGCGTAGGTCATCATCCAACCCTGCTCAGCAGACTCTTCGCAGAATGTTCCTTCATTTCCGTCGCCGCATGCCTCTTCGTGCGTCATATCTTCGCGGCATGCCGAAACGAGATTCGTACCATCCTGATAGGCATAACAGCCTTTCCAGCCGCAATCCACGCTGCCTACTTTCCAGACTTCACCATTATTATTGGATGCCAGTCTGCACTCATACAGAATTTTTTCGCGGCAATGCGGCACAAATTTATCGGGTGCGCAAACATCTCCATATTTTGCCGTCAAATCGGATTCCGGCACACAGACACCGAGTACACAGGTTTCACCCGATTTGCAGTCGGCATTTGAACATGCAAAGGTCTTGCAGGTACGTTCCTTATAGACGCAAGTCGTCTTTTTATCTTCGCGTCCGGCGCAATCCTCGGCAGCTTTGCAGTAATCCGCACCGACACATGCATCCTTGCCGTCACCGAAGGCATCCTGGACACATTTATTTTCCGTGCATTCCGTTTCGACATCCTTTGAAATCCTGCCGTTCACGCATTTGAGCAGTTTTTTCGGATCATCCTTGCTGCACACGGGCGCCGTGCATTCGGGATCATGGCAGGCACCATCCACGCAGATCTTGCCGCCTTTGCAGTCCTTGGTTTCGGTTGCGACAGAGCATTCGAGGCACTTGCCATCAGCACAGCCGTTCGCGCACGTTTCCGAATGTTCCGTACCGGATTTGCAGGTCAGAAGCGATTTCTTGTCTTCCGAGCATTTTGGCGCGGTATAAGTACATTTGGGGTCTTCCTTGCACGCGCCGTTTTCGCAGCCATTCGCGCACGTTTCCGAATGTTCCGTACCGGATTTGCAGGTCAGAAGCGATTTCTTGTCTTCCGAGCATTTTGGCGCGGTGTAATCGCATTTCGGAGTTCCCTTGCAAGCGCCGTTTTCGCAGCCATTCGCGCACGTTTCCGAATGTTCCGTACCGGATTTGCAGGTCAGAAGCGATTTCTTGTCTTCCGAGCATTTTGGCGCGGTATAAGTACATTTGGGGTCTT